>NZ_JAVIHI010000017.1:0-40125 GCF_036680365.1 Streptococcus sp. SS-4456
CATTATAGGTCATATGGGACTTTTTTTCTACACTCAAAAAGGCTCCATAATCTCCACGGTGGATTTACCCACTACAGAAATTATAGAGCCTGATTTTTAGGATAGGTCCGAAAGGACCTGTCTTTCTTTTATGTATCAAATATCTAGCTTTTTATCTTGCCTTGTGGTAGAATAAAACGTATGCCTTTTTTAAGGCAATCAATTAGGGATGGTTGTACTACTTGTCAAAAGCAATGGTTCAATACTTGGTATTGACTTTTCGGAAATGGTAATTCCCCACTCTAATGATGTTAATAAGAGAAAGTGATTAGTTAGTATGAGAAAGATTGTTATCAATGGTGGAAAGATACTGAAAGGAGCTGTAACTGTTAGCGGTGCCAAAAACTCAGTTGTGGCCTTAATTCCGGCTATCATTTTGGCGGACGGTATTGTCACACTAGACGGAGTTCCAGCAATTTCAGATGTTGATAGTTTAATTGATATTATGGAAACTATGGGGGCGACTGTTAAGCGTGATGGGGAAACGCTTGAAATTGACCCTCGTGGTGTACAAGATATGCCTATGCCATTTGGTAAAATCAATAGCTTGCGAGCCTCTTATTATTTCTACGGTTCCCTCCTTGGTCGCTTCGGTCAAGCAGTTGTGGGCTTGCCGGGTGGCTGTGATTTGGGTCCACGTCCCATTGACTTGCACTTGAAGGCCTTTGCGGCTATGGGGGCTGAAACGACCTATGAAGGTGACTATATGCGTTTGGCGACCAATGGTCAACGTATCCAAGGAGCTCATATCTTCATGGATGTGGTCAGCGTTGGGGCAACTATCAATACGATTTTGGCTGCTGTTAAAGCTGAGGGTCGTACAGTCATTGAAAACGCAGCTCGTGAGCCTGAAATCATTGATGTAGCTACCTTGCTTAACAATATGGGTGCCCATATTCGTGGTGCTGGTACAGACATCATTACTATCGACGGTGTCGATAGCCTTCATGGAACCCGTCACCAAGTGATTCCAGACCGTATCGAAGCTGGAACCTATATTGCGCTTGCTGCCGCAGTAGGTGAAGGTATCCGCATTGATAATGTTCTTTATGAACACTTGGAAAGCTTTATCGCTAAGTTGGAAGAAATGGGCGTTCGCATGACCGTTTCTGAAGACAGTATCTTTGTTGAAAAACAAGAAAAATTGAAGGCGGTGAGCATTAAAACTTCACCATATCCAGGCTTTGCAACTGATTTGCAACAACCAATTACACCGCTCCTTTTGACAGCAGAGGGAACTGGAAAAATTATCGATACCATTTATGAAAAACGTGTCGGTCATGTGCAAGAATTGGCCAATATGGGTGCAAACATTTCAACTCGTAGCAATTACATTGCCTTTGAAGGTCCAAATCAATTGACTGGTGCCTCAGTTAAGGCAACGGATTTGCGGGCTGGTGCTGCCATGGTTATTGCTGGTTTGATGGCCCAAGGTCGCACAGAAATTACCAATATTGAGTTTATCTTGCGTGGTTACTCAAACATTATTGAGAAATTGACTGAGCTTGGGGCTGACATTCAGTTGATTGAGGACTAGGACGGCCCTTAAATACAATTTTTACTTAATCAAACAAACTGGGGATGGGAAAATTTCTCAGCCCCTTGGGTACACTATGACAATTTGGACAAGACTGGCTAAATGTGCTTGCTTTGAAACAGAACGGTTGATTTTGAGGCCCTTTTCTTATGAAGATGGGAATGATTTCTATGCGATTGTTGCACATCCTGAAAATCTTCCTTTTATCTTTCCAGCCTTGAAAGATAAGAACATGACTCTTGCGACAATGGTTGAGAAATTTATGCGTAGTCCTTTGGGAAATTGGGCCTTGATTGATCAGGCTTCAGGTCGGATGATTGGTGCGCTCTGTTTTGAAAAACTTGAAGAACGTCAACTTTCTGCGGAGCTCAGCTATTTCCTAAAAAAAGACTACTGGGGTCGAGGGCTGATGACGGAAGCAGTGAAAAATCTGGTCTTTCTTGCCTTTTATGAATTCGGTCTGAAGGAATTGACCATCATCACCCATGAGGAAAATATGGCCAGTCAGATGGTGGCTAGAAAAGCGGGGTTTGTGCAGGTCGAGCAATATAAGGGAAGTGACCGTTACAGTCACAAAACAAGAAATTATAGAAAATTTAGCTTGAAGAAGACAGATTTTAAATTAGAAATGTATGAGGAGAATCAATGATTACCATTAAATCACAACGTGAAATTGATGCAATGAACCGTGCTGGTGATGTGCTAGCTGGTATCCATATCGGTTTGCGTGATATCATCAAACCAGGAGTGGACATGTGGGAAGTAGAAGAATATGTCCGTAAAACATGTAAGGAAAAAAATGTCTTGCCCCTTCAAATTGGTGTTGATGGTGAGTTGATGGACTATCCTTATGCGACTTGTTGCGGTCTCAACGATGAAGTTGCCCATGCCTTCCCACGTCATTACAAACTGAAAGAAGGGGATTTGCTCAAGGTCGATATGGTTCTCAGTGAGCCCTTGGACAAATCAGTTGTTGACGTGTCTAAGCTCAATTTTAATGATGTTAAGGCTATGAAGAAAATTACCCAGACCTATCGTGGTGGTTGTGCAGACTCTTGCTGGGCTTATGCAGTTGGTCAAGTTTCAGAGGAAGTGCAAAACCTAATGGATGTAACCAAGGAGTGTTTGTATCGTGGTATCGAGCAAGCCGTTGTTGGCAATCGTATCGGTGATATCGGTGCGGCTATCCAAGAATATGCCGAAGGACTTGGTTATGGTGTTGTTCGTGACTTAGTCGGTCATGGAGTTGGTCCAACCTTCCACGAAGAGCCAATGGTTCCTCACTACGGGACAAAAGGCCGAGGACTTCGCTTGCGTGAAGGCATGGTTTTGACCATCGAGCCAATGATTAACACAGGTACTTGGGAAATTGATACGGATATGAAGACTGGTTGGGCTCATAAAACACTTGATGGTGGTTTATCTTGCCAATACGAACACCAATTTGTTATCACAAAAGATGGTCCGGTTATTTTGACGAGTCAAGGTGAAGAAGGGACTTACTAAAATTGTAAGAAAGAAGGAGAGGGAATGAAGAAAACCAAATTAGTTGAAGGTTTGAAAACATTCTGCTCAACCTTCTTTTCTTTTTATCGGAATGCTGATATTGATGTGACCAGTGTTGCGGTTGCATATTACCTGCTCATTTCAATTTTTCCTATTTTGTTGACTTTAGCCAATCTTCTGCCTTATTTTCCTTTTGATATAGATGCTATTTTGTCAGTCGTTGCTGAATTTGTTCCTGATAGGCTTTATCCGTCGGTATCTGCCTTTATTACTTCTATTTTGACAAAGCCGTCGTCATCCTGGTTAGGTATTTCAATTGTAACGACACTATGGACTTTGTCACGAAGTATGACTATCCTACAGAAGGCAGTCAATAAGGCATACGGTCTCAATGAACACAGAGATTTTATCATTGGCCATCTGATTGGCATATTTTTAGGTATTGGTCTCCAGGTTATTATTTTATTGAGCATGACCATTTTAACCTTTGGGCAGGTGATAGTATCCTATTTCAAAGAATTGTTTCAATTGGAAAATGCTTGGATTGCGGGGATTTTTAGCCAATCACAGTTGATTGGATTATTTGCTTTATTTACAGCCCTATCTATGCTCTATTTTTTCCTTCCTAATGTTCGGATCAAAAAGATTCGCTATGTCTTACCGGGTGCAAGCTTTGTCTTGCTGACCATGATGTCGGTTGGAAAATTTTTTGCACTGTATGTTGACAATTATGCCAATCGCTTGCTGGATTTTAGGATGGTTACAGCCGTTATTTTCCTTGTTTTTATGCTTTGGTTTATTTTTATGGCCCAAGTGTTGATCATTGGTGCGGTCATCAATGCTAGTGTTCAAAGTATGCAGGTCGAAGAATTTCACGAAAGAGATGGGGACTTTGTCTCGATTTTGAATAGGATTAAGGGGAGATTTACACCGATTGATAAAGAATGAGGGAGGAAAAACAAGTTATATATAAAAACGAGGTTCCGTACGGAGCCTCATTTCTTATCTTTAAAAATAAATAATTTACTCAAGAAATAGTTGACCACAATGATCAGGACTTGAGAGAAGAGTGTGGCGACGGCATTGACTAGTGTCAAATCATGGTTGACAAACTGTCCAATCAATTGTGGATAGGCTTGTACTAGCAAATAAGCTAATAACATATCCAAAACCAAGGTTGAAATACGTGCTGTAGCAAACTTGACCAGTCGTTGTGGCCAACCCTCTCTGGCTTGTTTGAAAACGAAACGGTCGTTGGTCCAGAAGGCAAAGAGAATGGCAACAGCATTGGCCAAAAGAGTAACCAATAGAATGGAAGGAATGACTAAAAATAGTCCCATTCGAGTGACCATATAGACAAGGGTTGTTGCGACACCTGCAATCAAATAAAGAATGACTTCGTTGTTTATGAGTTGATAAAATAGTTTTTTCATATGAACTAGTCTATCATTTTTTCGGAAAATATGCTATACTAGACAACGTTGTTGAATTTTCAACGACCCTTGGGGCTTGCTCACTTTACCCAAGCATATTACAAGCATTTTGCTAAAGGAGAATTTTCATGAATACATCTAAATGGACTGCCAGAGATTTGGCAGAAATCGCTCTTGTCGCGGCCATCTATGTGGCTTTGACTCTGACACCACCATTGAACGCCATTTCCTTCGGAGCCATTCAGTTCCGCTTGTCAGAAATGCTCAATTTCTTGGCCTTTTACAACCGTAAGTATATTATTGCCGTGACCATCGGTTGTATGATTTCTAACTTGATTGGTTTCGGTGTGATTGACCTCTTTGTAGGTGGATTTTCAACCCTTATCTTTGTTAGCCTTGGGGTAACCCTCTTTGAAAAATACAAGCAGGACTATCTCTTCGGAGGCTTGTTTAACAAGGCATTCTTCTATTTCTCATTCTTTTTTTCAGCGACCATGTTTACAATCGCTCTAGAGTTGAAATTCTTGTATGATTTGCCATTCTTCTTGACTTGGCTGACAACTGCAGGTGGAGAATTGCTGTCCCTATTGGTTGGTGCAGTAGTGATTGATAAGTTAGCGAAAAAAATCAATTTCGAAAGATAAGTTTTAAAGATAAATGTGGGCAGACACCTTCGGGTGTCTTTTTTCTACAAAATTTTTGTCAGGGCTTACAATTTAGGTTATACTGGTACTAGAAAATACAGGAGGTCTTTTATGAAGACATATCAATTATCAAATGGTGTTTCCATTCCAAAAATCGCCTTTGGAACCTGGCAAATTCCGAATGGCGAAGAAGCACACCGTGCTGTTCTCTACGCTCTGGAAGCAGGTTATCGTCACATTGACACGGCTCAAATTTACGGCAACGAAGTCAGCGTCGGTCAGGCCATTGCTGATAGCGGTGTGGCGCGTGAGGATATTTTCCTGACAACAAAGGTCTGGAATGATAAGATTGGCTATGAAGATACCCTTGCTTCAGTAGAAGAATCAATGCAAAAACTTCAGGTGGATTACCTGGATTTGTTACTAATCCATTGGCCAAATCCAAAGGATATTCGTGACGGTATCGGCTGGAAGGAGCGCAATGCCCAAGTTTGGAAAGCCTTGGAAGACTTGTATCGTGCAGGTAAAGTCAAGGCTATCGGGGTGTCGAACTTTATGGAACATCACCTGGAAGGCTTGCTTGAAACGGCTGAAATCACACCCATGGTCAACCAGATTATGCTGGCCCCAGGAACTCCTCAGCCAGAATTAGTTGCCTACTGTAAAGCCAAGGGTATTCTCTTGGAGGCCTATAGTCCATTTGGTACAGGAACCCTCTTCCAAAGTCAAGAAGCCGCAGACTTGGCCAAGGAAGCAGGTTGCAGCGTTGCCCAACTAGCATTAGCTTGGTCCTTGGAAAAAGGCTTCCTACCATTACCAAAATCAACCAGCCCAGAAAACATCAAGGCCAACTTGGACATTGCAGACTTGCAGATTAGTCCAGAAGCAGTTGCTCAGTTGGATACATTAACAGGCTTAAAAGGACAGTTGGATCCGGATTTGGCAGAATTTTAATATTGGAGAGTATGTTGTCATTGCAGCATACTCTTTTGTCATCTCCAACCTGCCGCTTTCATGCTATAATAGTAACTATGGAAGAAAAATATTTGAAAATTGCTCAGGAATTGGGCGTTAGTTTAAAACAGATTGATACAGTTCTCTCTTTGACGGCTGAAGGCAATACTATTCCCTTTATCGCTCGTTATCGGAAGGATGTGACGGGGAATTTAGATGAAGTAGTCATCAAGTCTATCATTGATCGGGACAAGGCCTTGACTAGTCTGGCAGAACGCAAAGCGACTGTCCTTGCCAAGATTGAAGAGCAGGGCAAATTGACAGACCAGCTCCGTCAGGCTATCGAGGAAGCGGAAAAGTTGGCAGATGTGGAAGAGCTCTATCTGCCATATAAGGAAAAACGGCGGACCAAGGCAACGGTGGCGCGTGAGGCTGGACTGTTCCCGCTGGCTCGCTTGATTTTGCAGAATGTGGCTGACTTGGAAGAACAGGCTGCTAGTTTCATCTGTGAAGGTTTTGATACACCTCAGGCTTGTTTGGCTGGGGCTGTGGATATTTTGGTGGAAGCCATCTCAGAAGACAATAAACTTCGGGCCTGGGTTTATCATGAAGTACAAACCAATTCCAACCTGACTTCAGAGCTAAAAGATCAAGAAGCAGACGAGAAGGAAGTCTTTCAGATTTATTATGATTTTTCTGAGAAAGTGGCGAAGATGCAGGGTTATAAGACCCTGGCGATTAACCGTGGAGAGAAGCTAGGTATTCTCAAGGTTTCTTTTGAACACAATGTGGATAAAATGGTTCGTTTCTTTGAGCTTCGTTTTCCACAGTCTAATAGCTATATCAAGGATGTCATTCAGCAGGCCATCAAGAAGAAAATTGTACCTGCCATGGAGCGTCGTATTCGGACAGAATTGACGGAAGAAGCAGAAGAAGGAGCTATCCAACTTTTCTCTAAAAACCTCCGAAATCTGCTCCTTGTATCTCCTCTAAAAGGTAAGGTGGTTCTTGGTTTTGACCCAGCCTTTCGGACAGGTGCTAAGCTAGCAGTGGTGGACCAGACTGGAAAACTTTTGACTACACAAGTCATCTATCCAGTTGAGCCGGCTGGTCAGCGACAAATTGCCCAGGCAAAAAAAGACTTGGCAGATTTGATTGGGCAATACCAAGTGGAAATCATTGCTATCGGAAATGGAACGGCCAGCCGTGAATCGGAGGCTTTCGTCGCTGATTTACTCAAGGACTTCCCAGATGTTTCTTATGTCATCGTCAATGAAAGCGGAGCTTCTGTTTACTCAGCTTCTGAACTGGCTCGATACGAGTTTCCAGACCTCCCTGTGGAAAAACGCTCTGCCATTTCCATCGCCCGCCGTCTGCAAGACCCTCTGGCTGAGCTGGTCAAAATCGATCCCAAGTCTATCGGTGTCGGCCAGTACCAGCACGATGTCAACCAGAAATCTCTGTCTGAGAGCCTGGAGTTTGTGGTTGATACGGTGGTCAACCAGGTCGGTGTCAATGTCAATACGGCCAGTCCTGCCCTTTTGGCTCACGTGGCTGGTCTTAACAAGACCATCTCAGAGAACATCGTCAAGTACCGCGAGGAAAATGGTGCTCTGACTTCTCGACAGCAGCTCAAGAGGGTGCCTCGTCTGGGTGACAAGGCCTTTGAGCAGGCAGCTGGTTTCTTGCGCATCCCAGATGCGACTAACTTTTTGGACAATACTGGCGTGCACCCAGAGTCTTACAAGGCTGTAGAGAACTTGTTGGTACTGCTAGGTATTGACCACTTAGATGCAGCTGCGCAGGAAAAATTGAAACAGCTTGCCATCGCAGATACGGCAGAAAAAATCGGTGTCGGTCAGGAAACCTTGAAGGACATCATCGCAGACTTGCTCAAACCTGGTCGTGATTTACGGGATGACTTTGAAGCGCCAGTCCTCCGTCAGGATGTCTTGGATGTCAAGGATTTGGTAGTTGGACAGGAATTGCAAGGTACGGTCCGCAATATTGTGGACTTTGGAGCCTTTGTGGACATCGGTGTCCATGAGGATGGTCTGGTCCACATTTCACGCATGGTTAAGCGCAAACGGGATAAAAATGGACGCCAACAAGCCTTGCCACATCCAAGCGAAGTCCTCGCCGTTGGGGAAATCGTAACGGTCTGGGTGGTCGAAGTGGATATCAAACGCAATCGTATCGGTCTTAGCCTTTTGAAACCAAATGGATCTGAATAAGTATGTGCAAGAAGTCTCCTTGCAAGACTTCGGTAAGGAATTTCGGCACCAAGTTGTCTGGAACAGACGATTGAGGTCAACGGGTGGTCGCTTTTTTCCTAAAGATGGCCACTTGGACTTTAATCCCAAGCATTTGGAGGAGCAAGGTTTAGAAGTCTTTCGGAAGATTGTCCGCCATGAGCTCTGTCATTACCATCTCTACTTTGAGAAGAAAGGCTATCGGCATGGGGACCGGGATTTCAAGGAATTGCTGTCTGCGGTGGACGGCCTGCGCTATGCTCCCAAACTGGAACAAGCTGCCAAGCCGAGTTTGATTTACAGCTGTCAGTCCTGTGGACAAGTCTACCAGCGCAAGCGCCGCATTGACCTAAAAAAATACCGATGTGGCAAGTGTAGGGGGCTTTTAGAGAAAATAATTTAAACCGAAAAAAAGCAGAGCTAATACCTTGAATTGGACTTAGTTCTATGGATTAGTGAATTGTAGAACACTTAATAAGTTGATTACCTTTAAAAATACATATAAAAATTTTTTGAAAAATGATAAAATATAGTTATGAAAATAGTCGGTCAATTATCAAAGAAAATCATTGAGGAATTTGGATTATCTCTAGCAGAGGGAACTGAAATCTGGTTATCTCCTAAACGAAAAAAACACATGGAAAAACATAGGGATGAATTTGTTGATTTTGATAGTACATTTGAGCGTATCAATGAAATTATTCAACATCCAGATTATGTTGGGCAGCATCCAAATGGTCAATCCTTAGAGTATATTAAGCAGTTAGATGGAAATGTTCTAGTTGCTGTAAGATTAAGTGATAAATTGATGGTTAGAACAATGTATGTTATTAAAGATACTAAGTTAGAAAATTACATTAAAGCTGGCAGAACGAAAAAAATGTGATATAATATAACTAGAGAAAACACCGAGGGCGGAACAGGCAGCCGCCACACCCATTGGGTCTGAAAGAGATGTAGGAATGCCACCCTACCGATGTTTTTTATCAAAAAATTTTGGAGACACTTAGTCTCCTTTTTGTTTTGAAGAAAATAGGTCGTATTTTTGTATGTTATTGCAATCAAAATAAAATAAGTACAAAGAAGTTTTTGCTTGAGAGCTTTCAGTCGATGGATTAGTCGACTGATTTTTTGTTTGCTAGCTGATTGGGAGATTTTTTTGAAGCATAAAAAATGATAAGCAAAGTCATTATATTGTTCAAGATAAATAAAGAATTTTATTTTGTAACGTGATATAATTTTATAGAAAGCCCTTACGCTATTTCAGTGCGTAAGTGAGGAAGACAAACAAGAGGAGAAACCATGATTACTTCAGAAGAAATCAAATTACGTTTGTGGAACGGAGCCAATGAACTCCGTGGCTCTATGGATGCTAGTCGGTACAAAGATTATATGCTTGGGCTCATGTTCTACAAGTTTTTAAGTGACCAAACCCTGAAAACTTTCGCTTCAACAGCAGGTGTGGGAAATGAGAGCAATTGGTATCAAGAGTACATCCTTGCCCACCAAGAATACGGTACGGAATTGGAAAAGATGATCCAGGATGTTTTGGGTTATTTTGTCCGTCCTGAGCACCTCTATCAAACCTGGGTCAAGGATATGAATGAGGGCAGGTTTGAAGTCCAAAAAGTAACGGACAGCTTGAGCCAGTTTGAGCGGAGTATCGCTGTTGCTAATGGTTCTGATGATTTTCAAGGCCTATTTGCCAGCTCAACCCTTGACTTGACAGATACAGCATTGGGAAGCAATCTCAATGAACGCAGTAAAAATATTCAAGCCCTCATCCGTTTGTTCGAGGATTTGGATATGGTTGCCCTGCAAAATGGAGATGTCTTGGGAGATGCTTATGAATACCTGATTGGTCAGTTTGCCATGGAATCTGGTAAAAAGGCGGGTGAGTTCTACACGCCTCACCAAGTCAGCGAAGTCATGGCTCAGATTGTCGCAACCAACTCATCTATTTCTTCTATTTATGACCCAACGGTTGGGTCAGGTTCCCTCCTTTTGACCGTAAAAAAACACCTGTCAGAAGACAAGCAAAAAAGTTTAAACTACTACGGTCAGGAAAAGAACACGGCAACCTATAACCTGACCCGCATGAACCTCTTGCTTCACGGTGTTCGTCCGGAAAAAATGAGCATTAAAAATGGTGATACCCTATCACAAGACTGGCCAGAAGATCCAGAACGTCCAAATGAAGGTGTCCAGTTTGATGCGGTGGTCATGAACCCACCTTACTCTGTAAAAAATTGGAACCGTTCAGGCTTGAAACCGAGCGACCCCCGTTTTGAAATCGCTGGTGTTCTTCCGCCGGACTCAAAAGGCGACTTTGCCTTCCTTTTACACGGTCTCTATCACCTGGGAACTCATGGCACCATGGCCATTGTCTTGCCACACGGTGTTCTCTTCCGCGGAGCAGCTGAGGGAGAAATTCGCAAACGCCTCTTGGAAAAAAATCAGATTGATGCCGTTATCGGTCTGCCAAGCAACCTCTTTACCAACACTGGTATTCCAGTTTGTATCATCATCCTCAAGAAAAATCGTGATTTGAATGAGCCTGTACTCTTTATCGATGCCTCACGCAACTTTATCAAGGCAGGTAAACAAAATGCCTTGCAAGAAAAGGATATCGCAAAGATTGTGGATGTCTATACGAACAGAACGGAAGAAGATGGTTACAGTCACTTGGCAAGTCGTCAGGAATTGATCCAAAATGACTACAACATGAATATTCCGCGCTATGTGACTGCTCTGGATGAAGAAATTCCCCATGATGTGGATGCGCATCTATATGGTGGCATTCCAAAGAAAAATATAGATTCCCTGTCTGTGCTCAATCAGACAGTCAAAGAGGTTTTGGACAATGCCTTTAGTGAAAATCGTCCAGGCTACTTAACTTTGAATCAGACCCTTGAAGAGTTTTCAAGAGCAGTCTTATCCAGCCCAGTCGTTCGGGCAGAATCTGCTCAAGTCCAGTCAACTATTGCGGCCTTTATCGAAGAATATTGGACAAAATTGCACCGTTTACAAACGGAAACCAATACAAGATTATTGAAAGAAGCTATGTTAGCAGACATCAAGAAACGCTTGTCCCAGTTTGACCAAATTGATATCTACGAAGGCTATCAAATCATCGCAGAAATTTGGACCAAGACCTTGACCCATGATGCAGAGTTGATTGAGCAATTAGGCTTTTATGAGGCTGGGCGTACTCGTGAGCCTAATATGGTGGCGAAAGGGAAGAACAAGGAGAAGGTTCAAGATGGCTGGAATGGGGTGATTATTCCAAATAGCCTGATTGCTAGTAAATGCTACGGTGATGAGCTTGCCCAAATTGACAGCCTGAAAAACCGGATTTCAGAAATTGACAGTGAAGTCAGTGAATTGGTTGAAAATGCCAAGGTGGAAGATAGCGAAGAGTATAATGCCCTCTTTGATGTCTTGAAAAAGAATGAAGACGGCGAAGCACTGGATAGTTTTGAAGGAAAATTGGTCAAGGCTGCTCTGAAAGAAGCAGTAAAAGGCTCTACAGAATTTGGCTTCTTGAAGCAGGTAGATGATCTAGCCAAGGAAAAATCGACAGTAGCTAAGGACATCAAGACCAAGGAGCAGGAACTCAAGGAACTGGTGTCCAATCGTATTCAAGTCTTGACAGATGAAGAAGTTGACCAACTCCTCTATAAAAAATGGTTTGGTCATGTGACTGATAAGGCACTTGAACTGGTTGAATTGCCATTAAAGGCAGAAATTGCCATTATCGAAGAACTTCACAATCGCTATGCTGAAACCTTGGACGATATGGATGCGGAAATAGCCCTGCTTGAAACAGAACTTGAAAATCTGATGAAAGAACTGGTGGTGTTATCATGATGAATGAGAAAGAAATTTTCTTAGACAAACCGTCCAAGAATAAAGTGCGAAAATCATCAGCAACCCTTTTCGATCATTTTCCGAAAAGGGAAGAAAAATCTATAGAAGTTGGGGGAGTGTAGAAATGCCGAACAAAGAAAGAAATATCCCCAAACGTCGCTTTAAAGAGTTTGAAAATGCAGATGCTTGGGAACTGCGTCCACTTGGGGAAATTGGAAATACTTATACAGGCTTATCTGGAAAAACTAAGGATGATTTTGGACACGGTGATGGAAGATTTGTTACTTATATGAATGTTTTTTCAAATCCTATTAGTTTACCAGAAATGGTCGAAGCAGTAGAGATTGATGAAAGTCAGAATACTGTTCGTTATGGAGATGTCCTATTTACAACTTCTTCCGAAACTCCTGAAGAAGTTGGGATGTCATCAGTATGGCTGGAAAATACTGAAAATACTTATTTGAATAGCTTTTGTTTTGGCTTTAGACCAGTTAAGAAAGTTAATCCGTATTACCTTGCTTATCTACTTCGTTCATCTGGAATGAGAAGGAAAATATCATTTTTAGCACAAGGAATTTCTAGGTATAATATTTCAAAAACAAAAATGATGGAACTTGAAATCTCAATCCCAAATGAGAACGAACAAAAAGCCATCGGCACTTTCTTCTCCACCCTGGACCGCCACATCACCCTTCATCAGCGTAAGCTTGACAAATTAAAGAGTGTAAAACAAGCGTATTTGAGTGAAATGTTCCCCGCTGAAGGAGAGCGTGTGCCAAAACGCCGTTTTCCTGGATTTACTGACGATTGGGAACTGCGGAAGTTGGGGGAACTCACAAGTTATCGGAATGGAAAAGGGTATGAGGATAATCAATCTGATTTTGGTAAATACGAACTAATAAACTTAAATTCAATTTCTATTGAGGGTGGCTTAAAACCATCTGGTAAATTTATCAATTCTGCTTCAGAAACGCTAAATAAAAATGATTTAGTTATGGTTCTTAGTGATGTGGGACATGGAGATTTACTTGGCAGAGTAGCAATTATTCCAGAAGACGATAGATTTGTGTTAAATCAACGGGTAGCTCTATTAAGAAACAATGATTATGCAGACTGTAAATATTTATTTGCATATATAAACGCTAATCAGCATTACTTTAAATTACAAGGAGCAGGTTCTTCCCAGCTAAATATATCTAAGAAAGCTGTAGAAAATTTTGTAGTCCATATACCTTCGCAAAAAGAACAATCCACCATCGGCACTTTCTTCTCCACCCTAGACCGCCACATCACCCTTCATCAGCGTAAGCTAGAAAAACTCAAAAACTTGAAAAAAGCACTTTTAAATGAGCTGTTTGTATGATTTTCAGCGTAAGTAGCAGTTACTTAGGTGATGATAGAAAGGAAATGTATGGAAACTATCTCAAAAAACGCTTCAGAACGTGAATTTCAAGATAAATTCGTTCGGGAATTATCCAAGTTTAAATGGCAAACTCCTGAACACCTAAATGGAAACTTACAGAAAGTTACAGTTCAGGATTTGATACATAATTGGCGGTCAGAGTTAAATCGTATAAATGCGGATGTCTTGGAAGGTGTTGCTCTTACCGATAGTGAGTTCGATCAAGTCATGACAAAGGTCAAGCAGATTTCCAATAGCTACGAGGCCGCAAAAATCTTATCCATGGAAGGTTCTACGGGTAAAATCGATGGTATTTACCGTGACCAGCACCCACATGTGACCAAGAAGCAAATCACCTTAACCATTTTGAAAAAGGCTCAGGTTAGTGGGGGAGATTCCAGCTACCAAGTGGCTCGCGAAGTTTGGTCGGACAATGGCAACCGCTTTGACCTAGTCTTATTGATTAACGGTCTACCCTTGATTAACATTGAGCAAAAGCGGAGTGACAAGTCCTTGGACGAGGCCTTTGGTCAGTTTAAACGCTACTATGCTGATGGGGAATACACCAATAACTTCATGGCCTTTTCTCAAATGATGGTGGTCACAACAGACATCGAAACCCGGTATTTTGCGACGCCTAAGTCTATCAATGATTTTAACCCTGCCTTTGTTTTTCATTGGTCTGTCACCAAGAAGGACCAAGAAAGTGGCAAGCATTTGGGACAAAGGGTCTTGACAGATTACAGAGAGGTCATTGAGCATTTTCTGATGGTTCCAATGGCTCATCAGATGGTGGGCGACTACCTGATTATCGATGAAGATCCAGATAATGAGGAGAATAGACGCCACATGCTTATGCGTCCCTATCAGGTCTATGCCCTGCAGGCAGTTGAAAAGGCAGCTTTTGGTTGGGATAATGCGGAAAAAATACCACATGGGGGCTTTGTTTGGCATACGACAGGTTCTGGAAAAACCATTACCAGCTTTAAAACAGCTCAATTTCTTTCGACACGAACGGAGTTTGATAAGGTAGTTTTCCTGCTAGATAGACGGGACCTAGACGAGCAGACCTCCAAGGCCTTTAAGGCTTACGCGACCTATGAATCTGTCAATGTTGACGATACCAAAAGCACCTATCAGCTCCGCAAACAATTAACTGCTTCAAAGAGCGGTATTGTTGTGACCACCACCTTCAAATTGAGCAATTTGGTCAAGGACTTGATGGATGCTGATGATAGGACTTTGGCAGATAAGAAAATCATTTTCATCATTGATGAGGCCCACAGGACAACCATGGGCGATATGATGGGGATGATTAAGGATTATTTCTATAAAAATGGTTTATTCTTTGGTTTTACAGGCACACCCCTCTTTGACGAAAATAAGGTTAAGGGGAAAATTAACGAACGCAGTGAGTTGATTAACACGACTGAAAAATTGTTTGGTCCACTATTGCACCAATATACGATTGACGAGGCGATTGCGGATGGGAATGTCCTTGGCTTCCATGTAGATTATATCAATACTGGGGAATTTAGGAGTTATGAAGATCTGCGCGAAGACCTGATAGAATTTCTAACCGAACAGCATCCAGAAAAAAGTGTGAAAGACATTGAACGTCAAGTCATGCGGCTGTCAGAATTGGATGTAGAAAAGCATGCGGCCAAAGAGGGACTTTTGGTCTATCACGATCAAACCCATATTCCTAGAGTGGTAGAGGAGATTTTGTCGGGCTGGCAGGAACAATCACAGGGAGGTGAGTTCAATGCCATGCTGACGGTTGCTTTTAAGGAGCGGGTCATCGCCTACTATCACGAGTTTAAAAAGCAAATAGCAGAGCAGTTTAGGGATGGAGATGCCAAGCCCAATATTGCCATGACCTTTAGTTTTGGAAATGAAAATGATCCTGACAATGTCGCTAGGGAAGTCATTGAAGAGATGTTCGCGGATTATGAAGAGTTTACAGGTATTCGCTTTATGGCTGGTGACAAGAAAAAGGGTGAGGATGCCTATTTTGAGGATATAACAGACCGTGCTAAGCGTGGTGGAAGTGGTCGTAATCCGAAGAATATCGATATTCTCATCGTAGCAGATCAGCTTTTGACGGGTTATGATGCCAAACGCTTGAATACTCTCTACGTTGATAGGAAGCTGGAATTACAGGGCTTAATACAGGCTTATTCTCGCACCAATCGGGTTTTTGGTTCCAGCAAGGAATTTGGTACCATTATCAATTTCCAATACCCTCGCATAACAGAGGAAATTGTTAAGGAAGCCTTGTTGCTATACGGTAGCGGTGGAAGCAATAGCCGTGTTCTTGTTGAAAAATATGGGGTTGCGGTAGACTTACTTCGGACAAAAGTAGAGGCTCTACGGTCAGAATTGCCCAACCCGACCAAGTGGATTGACATCCAGTATGATGAGGAGAAGAAGGAAACCTTTAAAACTGCTTTTAAAGAAACCTTCAAGCAACAGGATCGTGTCAAGCAATACTATGAATTTGCCTGGGATGATGAAGCCTTTGGTTTGGATGAGCATAGCTGGCTCCAGTACATTGGTGCTTATAGAAACCTGTTTCCTAGAGGAACTGGTGGCGATGATTGGATACCAAAAGACTTGAAGGGGCGTACCAAATTGCAGGGCAGTCAAATCATTGATGCCCAAAGTTTATTTGCTTTGATAGGAAACAAAACAACCAATGAAGGTGGTTTCCAAGTAATCAATGATAATAATTTGGTCTTGATTTTGGAGCAAATCCAAGAATTGAGCAACCTTGGTGAGAATGAGTTAGCAGAAGCCTTGAAAACCTTTATTAACGAAGAATTGGTCACAGGACATTTGTCTGCCTCTGTCGATTTTGACGTCGCTTTTAAAGAATGGCAGGAGAACAGGCAGTTTGCGGTCATCAAGGAGTTTGCTAGCCAGTGGGGAATTGATAGTGACTTGCTTAGAAAGTCACTACAGGAATACAATACAAGTAAGCCAGATGATATTCCTTACCGTGAGGAAATCGCTACGACCTTAGACCCCCATCAAGCCACCAATGAGTTCGCAGGCAGTAAGCTAAAACTCAATATGAATTTGAACAAGGTTCTACCACAATGGATGGCAGAAACCAAGCAAAAATACAAATAAGACCACTAAGACCAAGATTTTTCTTGGTCTTTTTTGCCGTTTTCAGAAACCAACAGAAAACATTTTCCAGCACCTATCGGATGAATAAAATGTCACCCACCGCTAATGTGGGATAGGGTAAAAAATACTCTTGCTTGGGAACTGCGTCCACTTGGGGAAATTGGAAATACTTATACAGGCTTATCTGGAAAAACTAAGGATGATTTTGGACACGGTGATGGAAGATTTGTTACTTATATGAATGTTTTTTCAAATCCTATTAGTTTACCAGAAATGGTCGAAGCAGTAGAGATTGATGAAAGTCAGAATACTGTTCGTTATGGAGATGTCCTATTTACAACTTCTTCCGAAACTCCTGAAGAAGTTGGGATGTCATCAGTATGGCTGGAAAATACTGAAAATACTTATTTGAATAGCTTTTGTTTTGGCTTTAGACCAGTTAAGAAAGTTAATCCGTATTACCTTGCTTATCTACTTCGTTCATCTGGAATGAGAAGGAAAATATCATTTTTAGCACAAGGAATTTCTAGGTATAATATTTCAAAAACAAAAATGATGGAACTTGAAATCTCAATCCCAAATGAGAACGAACAAAAAGCCATCGGCACTTTCTTCTCCACCCTGGACCGCCACATCACCCTTCATCAGCGTAAGTCGTAGAAGGATTGGATATGATGAATAAAATTACACGAGAAACTTTACTTCATGAATATTTTAAACAATGGACCAGGCTATTTAAAGAGGGGGCGGTTCGACCCATTACTTTGGAAAAATATAGAAATAACTATGTTCATTTGAGAAATATTGTTCCTGATTTGGCTCTTTATCAGTTGGATAGGACGACCTATCAGCAAATTTTGAACGACTATGCTTTGACCCATGAACGTCAGACGGTTATTGACTTTCATCATCAGCTCAAGGGAGCGGTCTTGGATGCTGTTGACGAGGGTTACATCGATCGGGACCCCACTCGAAAGGTGATTTTTAAGGGCAAGGCTCCTAGAATTAAAAAGATGAAATACCTCAACCAGTTTGAACTGCACAATGTTTTGTCTGATTTGAACTTGGAATGCCGTATCAATTGGGACTGGTTGATTTTGCTTATTGCGAAAACAGGTTTACGATTTTCAGAGGCTCTAGGGCTTACCCCAGCTGATTTCAACTTTGTCCAGCAAAATGTATCTGTGACAAAAACGTGGAATTACAAGGGAAATGGTGGTTTTTTGCCGACCAAAAATAAATCTTCCGTGAGAAAAGTGCAGATTGACTGGCAGTTAAGTATGCAATTTCAACAATTGATTAAAGACCTACCTCAGGATAAACCTATTTTTGTCAATGGACCTGTCTGCAACTCTACGCCAAATAAGTGGTTGGAGCGACATTGTAAAAATGTGGGTGTTCCAGTCATTTCTATCCATGGTCTTAGACATACCCATGCATCTCTTTTGATGTATGCTGGCGTTTCAATCGCTAGCGTGTCAAGACGGTTGGGACATTCTTCCATGACAACGACACAAAAAGTTTATATGCATGTTATCTCAGAACTTGAAAATCAAGATACAGATTTAGTCATGCGCTATTTATCTGGCCTAAGCTAGACATGAAATCGACTTACGCTGATGAAGAGTGATTTGACGGTCCAGGGTGGAGAAGAAGTTGCCTATGGCGGTTTGTTCATCAACTTCGGGAACAAAAAGTTCATATTTTTTATAATCTACGGTTGTAAAACTGGCTTGGTTAACAGCTATCTTTGTTATCCCTTTAATAAAATTCTTATAACAATCTAAATTAGTATAATACAGAAAAAAATAAGGTATTAGATTATTTGTACATCTCATTCTAAGAATGTTTGTAGTGTATATGGTCGGACGTGATGGACTATTTTTCACGATAGCAGCTGTTCCCATTTTTGCTTCCGAATTGATGAAGTTAACGAGAATATCATTTTGTTCAATAAAGTAAACACTCGTATCGGAACCTTGAGGGTCATTTTGATACCAGTATTTAATATCTTTTTCCAAATTTAACTGATTATCGCTTATATTATTTGCTCGTACAACTGGCAAGCCTATATCTGTCGAACTCAACTCTCTGGACAAACCGCTTTTTAATTCTGATACCACCTCCCCCAACTTCCGCAGTTCCCAAGCGTATTCATTTTTTATTTTCCAAATTTGTGAAGCAACATTGGATTTTCTTACTCCTTTGGTACATTTTCAATTATTTTCAGAAAAGGTGCTCTAGTCTTATGGACTGACCTCGGTTTGCCAATATCAGCCTTTGGGCTGATGTTTTTCAGGAAGTTTGTGATATACTAGAAGGGAATTGAGGTGAAATCATGGTACAGAAACAACAAGAACGATTGATTGAGCTTTATGAAAAGGGGATTTTGACCAAGGAAGAGGCACGGGCCTGTTTTTTGAAATTTGAGGAGCGGCCGGATGTGCTCTTTGTGGAAGAAAAACACAAGACTGGCTTTACCTTGCCCAATTTCAAGGTCTTTGCTTCTTCAAAATTGAAGCAGGCCTATAGCTTTGAAGGGATTGAATCCTTATTTTTACAGCTATCAGAAGGACGGCTAACCATGACCAAGGCTAAGTCCAATCAGGTCGGAGTTGAAATTATCTACAATCAAGATGCTCCTGAAAACCAGTTGCCTCGTATCTATGTGGAGAAACGTGGTCTGTATTTTAGTAGTAGCTTGCCTTGTCGTCTGACCATTAGTTTACCTCAGGAATGGATGTCCGTACTTGACTTGGAGCTGGGGCAGGCAGATGCTCGCTTGGATTATTTACCGTTTGAGGATATTTCTATCCGCAGTGCAAGGGATAAAAAACAACAGGATATCCGCTTGACAACCTGCGGTGGCTACCCACAGCATCTATCTGTTCAATTAAACCAGGCACAAGTCACCCTCTACCCAGGAAAATCTCAAGGGATACAAGGGCAACTGCTTTCTTCATCTGGTCAGATTCTAGTTAATCGTAAGAAGAAAGATAGCCCCTATCAGTTTGAAAAATCTGGCAGTGATTTACTCTTTGTGAAAGGGCAGATGGGACAGGGGGCTATCTATGTGAAAGGAATAAAAGATGTTAATTGATTTATATAAGATTAGACAGGGTAAGATTGTATCGGGGGTACTTGCAGGTCTAGCCCACAAATTGGGCTGGGAAGCTTGGGTCACTCGTGTGCTTTTTCTAGCTGCCCTGTTTTTAGGAAAAACTTCTTTGCTCACACTGGCGCTTTATATTGCAGGGGCTTACTTCCTGCCCTACAAGGAAGATAGGGATGCGGAACGCTTTGGAACTGGTCCACGCAAGATAAAGGATGCGGAGAAGATACACAAATCTTGGTTTGAATAGAAAAAAACTTGAGTTTTGAAAGCTCAAGTTTTTTGATGTTAAAATGAGAATAGAGGTTCTTAATTGGCATGGCTAGCGATGATTTCCATCTGGCCTGTAAAGGTCCATTCAGTCACATCGGCCGGCAGGATGAAGTGGGTTCCTTTTTCAAGTGGGTAGCTGGTTTCACCGACCTGGATGGTTCCTTGACCGTCAATAACACTGACAAGTAGGTAGGGAACGGTTTGCTCCATCTGGATTTCTCCTTTGGTCTGCCATTTATAGACAGTGAAGAAGGGATTAGAAACCAGGAGGGTGGTATCAAGCTTGTCTACTTTGAGTTGGGCAGGTGTTGAATTAGCTACGGGACCGATTGTCAATACGTCGATAGACTTTTCAATGTGGAGTTCCCGAAGATTTCCAGCGTCATCGCGGCGGTCAAAATCATAGACCCGGTAGGTTGTATCGCTAGACTGCTGGGTTTCTAAGATCATGATACCCTTACCGATGGCGTGCATGGTCCCGCTTGGAACGAAGAAGAAGTCGCCTTTTTTGACGGGTACATGGGTCAAGAGCTTGTCCCAATCTCCAGCTTGGATTTGCTGGCGGAGTTCTTCTTTGGATTGGGCATTGTGACCGTAAATGATTTCAGCGCCTTCCTCGGCTTCCAAAATGTACCAACATTCTGTCTTACCAAGTTCGCCTTCATGAGCCAGGCCGTAGCTATCATCAGGATGGACTTGGACGCTGAGCCAGTCTTCTGCGTCCAGGATTTTGGTTAAGAGTGGAAAAACCTTATCTGTTGGGTTGCCAAATAGCTGTTTTTCGTTTGTGTAGAGGTCATCTAGTCCACGACCCTCATAGCGACCGTTTGAAACGGTAGTGACACCATTTGGATGGGCAGAAATAGCCCAGCATTCGCCCGTTTTTTCGCTTGGGATATCGTAGTGGTAGTTGGTTTTCAGGCGATTGCCACCCCAAATTTTTTCATGCATAACAGGTGTCAGGAATAATGGCTCCATAATCTCTTCTCCTTATTGTTGTTTTATTATCAATAGTATAACAGATTACCAAAGAATTTTGTAGTAGCGTGGGAATTCCTTATCTGACTAACAATTACTATGATGTCAGAAGCACCTATATTCTGAGGAAAAGTTTTACTTGTTTTGCCCTCCCACCCCATGCTTGTGGTATAATATACTAAAACCGAAAGAGAGGGAAGAAATGACCGTATTTGTGAAAGATTTGCTTGAAAATCTGCGGATTGAGTGTGCCTATAGCACTGAGGAATTACTCAAAAAAGAGATTATTACCGCGGATATTACCCGGCCTGGTTTGGAAATGACAGGCTACTTTGATTATTATTCACCCGAGCGTATTCAGCTTATGGGCATGAAGGAGTGGTCTTATTTGATGGCCATGACAGCCCATAACCGCTATCAAGTGCTCTCGCAGATGTTCCAGCCAGAAACGCCTGTAATTATTGTGGCGCGTGGTTTGGAAATCCCAGAGGAGATGTATCGAGCAGCTAAGGAGAAGAAGATTGCTATTTGCCGGAGCAAGACTGCGACCAGCCGTCTATCAGGAGAATTGTCTTCCTATCTGGACAGCCGACTTGCACAACGGACCAGCGTTCATGGTGTCTTGATGGATATTTACGGGATGGGTGTCCTCATCCAAGGGGATTCAGGTATCGGTAAGAGTGAGACAGGACTTGAATTGGTTAAACGTGGTCACCGCTTGGTTGCGGATGACCGTGTGGATGTCTATGCCAAAGATGATGTGACCCTCTGGGGTGAGCCTGCGGAAATTTTGCGCCACCTACTAGAAATTCGTGGAGCTGGAATTATCGATATCATGAGTTTGTATGGTGCCAGTGCTGTTAAGGATTCTTCAGAGGTACAGTTGGCTGTCTATCTGGAAAATTATGAAACAGGCAAGGTCTTTGACCGTTTGGGGAATTCAGGTGATACTATTGAGATTGCAGGGATTTCCATTCCACAGATTCGTATTCCAGTAAAAACCGGTCGAAATATCTCAGTGGTCATTGAAGCTGCAGCCATGAACTACCGTGCCAAGCAGATGGGTTATGATGCAACAAAAATCTTTGAAGAGCGTCTAGGTAAACTCATCCAGCAGAACAAGGAAGAGGCCTAATATGGATCCGATTGCCATTCGATTAGGACCTTTAGAAATTCGCTGGTATGCTATCTGTATCTTGCTGGGTTTGGTCTTGGGTGTTTACCTGGCGACCAAAGAAGCACCGCGCAAGAAGATTTTGCAGGATGATATTTTAGACTTTATCTTGCTGGCCTTTCCACTTTCCATCATCGGAGCAAGGATTTACTATGTAGCTTTTTCTTGGAGCGAATACAAGGATAATCTGCTCTCTGTATTTGCCATTTGGAATGGTGGCATTGCTATCTATGGTGGCTTGATAACAGGTGCAATTGTACTTTATTTCTTCACTCGCTACCGCTTTGTCAATACGCTTGATTTTCTGGATGTGGTGGCTCCTTCAGTCATGATTGCTCAAGCTATTGGTCGCTGGGGGAATTTCTTTAACCAAGAGGCCTATGGTAAGGCAGTGGCGAGTTTGGACTATTTGCCAGCTTTTATCCGTGACCAGATGTACATTGATGGAGCCTATCGTCAGCCGACCTTCTTGTTTGAAAGTCTGTGGAATCTACTTGGTTTTGGTTTGATTTGTATCCTGCGTAGACGACCAGGCTTGCTTAAGCAGGGTGAAATCACAGCCTTTTACCTGATATGGTATGGTTTTGGTCGCCTCTTGATAGAAGGCCTGCGGACAGATAGTCTCATGTTCTTGGGAATCCGTGTTTCCCAATGGCTATCTGGTATTCTAATTCTCGTCGGAATTAGCATGGTTGTGGTGCGGAGACGAAAAACTTCTATTCCATTTTATCAATCATAAAGGAGAAGGTATGATTATTGAAATTTCTGTTTTGATTATTGCCCTGTCCATTGCGGCGGTCGCAATCTATGTTATCTTGTTATTGAAGAAGTTGGGGACGGTGACGGATGAGGCTCAACAGACCCTCAAGGTCTTGACCAGCGATGTTAATGTGACCCTCTATCAGACCAATGAACTCTTGGCCAAGACCAATGTTTTGGTGGAAGATGTCAATGGTAAGGTTTCCACCTTGGATCCACTTTTTGTTGCGGTGGCAGATTTATCTACTTCTGTGTCTGACTTGAATGCTTCGGCGCGTGATTTGACGGTCAAGGCCAAGTCCGCAGGTGCCAATACGGTTAAAGCTGGCGGAGCCCTCTCTGCCTTGTCAACTATCTCATCTCTCTTAGGTAAGAAAGGAGAAAAAAATGGTAAAAAAATCTAGTGTTTTGACCAGTATCTTATTGGGAGTGGCTGGTGGTGCAGCTGCGGCAGCCTTTCTGGCAAGTAAAACCGGTCAAGCGGTCAAAGAAAAAGTAGTCAACTTTGCCAATGACTACAAGGAAAACCATGAGGAAATCAATGCTGATTTGGTCAATAAGGCCCAGGATTTAGGTAAACAAGCTACAGACCGCTTTGCAGAAGTCAAAACCCAGTTGGAAACTGGTGAATTGACTGTGGAAGATTTGGTCAAGTCAGGCAAGGAAAAATCTGTCGAAACCTTTGAGCAAATCAAGGAAAAAATTGCAGAACAAAATCTCTCTCCTGCGGATATTTTGGAAGCTATTAAGGCTAAAACAGCCAAGGCTCCAACGGTAGATGTGACGGAAGAAGAAGTCGAGGATGCTGTGGTGGTGTCTGAAGAAATTGAAATTGATATCGAAGATGTTCAAACTGAAGTGGTATCAGAAACTGTTTCAGAAGTAGCAAGCGAAACTGCCTCAGTAACAGGTGAATGATAAAAATATACTAGCCTAGAAGATTCTAGGCTAGTTTTGTTGTGTTTTGTACCATTCTCCCCAGTCCCACATAGAATCAAGGATGGGTTTCAAAGAGTGCCCCAGTTCTGTCAGAGAATATTCTACACGGGGAGGGACTTCTGGATAGACCTGGCGTTTCACAATGCCTTTGGCTTCAAGGTCTCGCAGGTTGCTAGTCAGGACCTTCTGGCTAATGGAGCCAATGGAACGTTGTAATTCGCTAAAGCGTTTGGTGCCGTCCATGAGGTCGCGTAGGATGAGAATGTTCCACTTGCTACTAATCAGTAGCAAGGTTGTTTCAATAGGGCAAGCAAAAATAACACCAGCCTACAATCTTCCCGCTAACTATGTCATACACACGGTTGGGCCGATTATTCAGGCGGAGGTCCGTCCACAAGATGAAGCATTGCTGGCCTCCTCTTATCAAAAAAGTTTGGAAGTGGCTGTGGAAAAGGGGCTGACCAGCATAGCCTTTTGTTGCATCAGTACGGGCGAGTTTCGTTTTCCGCAAAAGCTTGCTGCGGAAATTGCAATCAAAACTGTGAGAGCGTTTGTTCACGACCACCCGCAATTACAGGTCATTTTCAATGTCTTCAAAGATGAGGATAGAGAGATTTATCAAGAATTGCTAGGAAGTAGATAGTCAAAAATATTGACTATCTCTCTTTTTCTGTTATAATAGTAAAAAAGTTTTACTAATGGAAGGAAGTTCCTATGAAGGCTGTTGTGGTTTCAAAAGCTGGTGGGCCAGAGGTTTTGGAAGTAAAAGAAGTTGCTAAACCGCAGGTGAAAACAGGCTGGTCCTTGGTAAAAATCAAAGGCTTTGGTATCAATCATTCGGAGATTTTTACTAGACAGGGTCTGTCACCAAGCGTGGTCTTTCCACGGATTTTGGGGATTGAATTGGTCGGCGTCATTGAGGAAACGACAGAGCCAGACAGGTTACCAGTCGGGCAAAAGGTTGTATCTATAATGGGCGAGCTGGGGCGAGCCTTTGACGGTGGCTATGCAGAGTATGCCTTGGTGCCTAATCAAATCCTCTACCCTGTCCAGACTGATTTGGGCTGGGCGGAGCTAGCTAGCGTCCCTGAAACCTACTACACTGCCTACGGTTCTATGAAAAATCTCAAGCTAGAACCTTCAGACCGCATCTTGGTGCGTGCGGGGGCTAGCGGGGTTGGACAGGCCTTTGTCAAATTGGGGCGGAGCCAGTTTCCAGACCTGCCTATCTACGCTTCTGTCCGCAAGCTAGAAAAGATGGACAAACTGCTTACCTCTGGTTTTAGCCAAGTCATCCTCGAAAAAGAGGGGCGATTGCAGACGGACCTGACCTTCAGCAAGATTCTTGAGCTGGTTGGTCCTGCTACTCTAGCGGATTCCCTGGCTCATCTGGAGGAGGGTGGTATCATCTGCTCGACGGGGCAGCTGGGTGGCAAGTGGTATCTGGAGGACTTTGACCCCATTGAGCAGTTGCGGCAGAATGTCTATTTGACTACTTTTTATTCGGGGAATGTCAATCAGGACAAGTTGCAGGAGATGTTTGACTACCTAGCTCGTTATCAGGTGCCAGTTGGGCCTGAGAAGATTTTTAGTTTGGATACCATACAGGAGGCTCACCGCTATTTAGAGGGGACGGAGGCTTTAGGTAAGGTGATTGTATTGAATAGGGAGGAAGATGATGACAGAATTGAGACAGCGGAGTAAGGACTTGGCCCGTATCTTTGACCAGCAGGTCGGGCTCTACGAGGGTTATGCACGGCGGCAGAGCCTCAACGGCAAGTGCCTATCGATCCTTATGTGGCTTTATTATAATCCCGGAGGTTTGACACAGAATTTGGTCAGTAAGAAGACTTACTCTAGTAAGCAAGTGGTCAATGCCACTATTAAGAAATTTCTGGATAAGGGCTATGTCTTTTTTGAGGAAAATCCAGCAGACAAACGGCATAAGAAGGTCAAATTGACTGAGGCTGGCCGTGTCTATGCCAGTCGGATTTTGGACCCCTTAGAAGAGGCAGAAAAAACAGCCCTGTCCCAGTTCAGCTTGCAAGAACAGGAGCAGTTACTGGACCTCTTTGGTCGCTATGGACAGGCCTTGACAGAAATCATAGGAGGAGAAACGAATGATTGAGTACCAAAATGTGTCCTTGACCTATCAGGTCAACGGACCAATCTTGAAGAACTTGACTTTTGACGTTCAAGAGGGAGAATTCTTTGTTTTGATTGGACCAAGCGGTAGTGGAAAAACAACGACGCTGAAATTGATTAACCGCCTGATCGAGCAGACAGACGGAGATATTCGGATTCAGGGCAAGCGGCTGAAAGACTTCGACCTGCGTGAGCTACGCTTGGAAACAGGCTACGTTCTGCAACAGATTGCTTTATTTCCAAATATGACAGTGGCTGAAAATATCGCTCTTATTCCTGAAATGAAGGGCTTGAACAAGGAAGAAACCTTGAAAAAATCCAGAGAGCTTTTGACCAAGGTGGGCTTGGATCCAGACAGCTATCTGGACCGTCTGCCCAAGGACTTGTCTGGGGGAGAAAAGCAGCGGATTGGGATTTTGCGAGCTATTATTGCCAATCCCAAGGTCTTGCTCATGGACGAGCCTTTCTCAGCCTTGGACCCAATCAGCAAGGGGCAGTTGCAGGACTTGATCAAGGACTTGCATGAGGAATTCAAGATGACAACGGTTTTCGTGACGCATGATATGGATGAGGCAGTCAAACTGGCAGACCGTATCTGCTTGATGAAGGCAGGAGAAGTAGTTCAATTGGGAACGCCTGATGAGCTCCGCAACCAGCCTGCTAATGCCTTTGTCAGCGAATTTATGAAAAATCGGGGAGGTGCCTAATGGATCAGTTGATTGCAACCTTTCTAGAACGCAAGTCGGACTGGCTGACAGCCCTCTTTGAGCACCTGCGGATTTCCCTCTTGGCCTTAATCATCGCTATCGCCCTTGCGGTACCGCTGGGCTTGGTCTTGTCCAACAAGAAAAAACTGACCGAGTGGAGCTTGCAGGTGACAGGGGTCTTCCAAACTATTCCGTCCCTAGCACTTTTGGGGCTTTTCATTCCCTTTATGGGCATCGGCACGCTGCCTGCGGTGGTGGCTCTGGTCATCTATGCGATTTTTCCCATTTTACAGGGGACTTTGACCGGACTTTCGGAAATCGATCCCTCGCTGGAAGAGGCTGCGACAGCCTTTGGAATGACCAAGCTAGAAAAACTGCGTAAGTTTCAGTTGGCTCTGGCCATGCCCATTCTCATGTCTGGCATTCGGACGGCGTCCATTATGATTATTGGAACGGCAACACTTGCTGCCTTGGTCGGTGCGGGCGGTTTGGGCTCTTTTATCCTCTTGGGAATTGACCGCAATGACTCGGCCCTGATTTTGATTGGGGCGGTGTCGTCGGCAGTCTTGGCAGTCTTCTTTGGCTCAGTCATCAAGTTCTTGCAGGACAAGAAGCCTCGTACCATTCTGGCGGCTCTCTTAGTGACACTTTTGGCAGTCGGAGCTAGCTATGTTCCGCTCAACCAATCGTCATCGAAAAAGCTAGTCATCGCTGGGAAACTAGGGGCAGAGCCTGAAATCCTCATCAATATGTATAAGCTCTTGATTGAAGACCAGACCGATATCGAGGTAGAAATCGAGCCAAACTTTGGCAAGACCAGCTTCCTCTATGAAGCCCTCAAGTCAGGCTCGGTTGATATTTACCCTGAGTACACTGGTACCATTACGACTACTCTTTTGACTAGTCCGCCGTCTGACCTGTCCAACAATCCTGAGGAGGTTTATACCTACGCAAAAGAAGCGATTTTGGAGCAGGATAGCTTGGTTTATCTGGCTCCGACGGATTTTCAAAATACCTTTGCCTTGGCAGTGACGGAAGACTACGCTCAGAAAAACGGTCTTGAAAAGATTTCGGATTTGGCAAAAGTGCAGCAGACAGCTGTCGCAGGCTTCTCTTTGGAGTTTAATGATCGTGAGGACGGGAATGTCGGTCTGACCAATCTGTACGGGCTCAATCTTAATGTCAAAACCATGGAGCCTGCCCTTCGCTACGAAGCCATTAAAAATGGAGATGTGCAGATTGTCGAAGCCTTCTCGACAGATAGCAAGGTGGTCACTTACAAGCTGAAAATCCTGGAAGACGACAAAGAGCTCTTCCCACCTTATCAGGCCGCTCCGCTATTGACCAAAGAAACCTTAGACAAATATCCCGAGTTGGAGCAAGTCCTAGGGGTCTTGGCAGGCAAAATATCGACCGAGGAAATGACCCAGATGAACTATGCGGTCGATGTGGAAGGCAAGTCGGCAGAAGAAGTGGCGAGGGAATATTTGGAGCAGGAAAATTTGCTAAAATAGGAGAAAAATTATGTCAAATCAATTGGAAAATGCTAAAAATCTCTACCTCCGTGGCATTCGCGACGGGGAAATCAAGGAAGTCCATGAGCACTACATGGGTGCTACTTACACCCAGCATAGTACAGGTGTGCCGGATGAAAAAGAGGGCTTTGCGGCTTTCTTTGAGGATTTTTTTAAACGCAATCCCAAGCGGGAAATCAGCATTGTTCGTGCCATTGAAGACGGAAATTTTGTCTTCGTCCATGTCCACCAGAAACTCAATGACGGTGAGGCTGAGTGGGTGACGGCGGACATCTTTCGTTCAGATGAAAACGGCCGTATCGTCGAGCATTGGGATGTCATCGATGCCTATCCAAAAAACATTGGCCAAACAGACCCGATTTATGCCGATTTTAAGTTGACAGACCTAGACAAGACCGAGGACAACAAGAAAATCGTCCGTCGTTTCTTGGTCGATGTCCTTCAAAATGGGGAAATCAAGAAGTTTGACGACTATGTGGCAGCGGACCTGATTCAGCACAACCAAGAGATTGCCCAAGGCGGTTCGGCCTATAAGGATTATCTTGTCGACAATCAAGTCACCTACGACTTTGTCTTCAAGGTGATGGGACAAGGTGACTATGTGGTGGCTTACTCGAAAGTCTGGATTGCAGGTCAGGACTACGCCCACTTTGATATCTACCGCCTCAAAGATGGTAAGATTGTCGAGCATTGGGACAACAAGGAAGTCATGCCAGAGAAAAAAGACTTGACCAATCTACGGAAGTTTTAGGAGAAAAAGAGGGGCAGGCAGTCTCGTTTGAGAAAGTCTGCTTTTTCAATTGTAAAAAATATTCCATTTATGATATATCGCATATTTATACAATTATTGTGAGAATGTGGTACAATATAGTCAGTAAAAAATGAAGTTGGAATAAAAATGAAATTACCACGTTTCGGCGTTGAGGAGTGGCTAAATGTCCACGAAAACAGTGCCACCTATGACATTGCAGGAGTGTCCATTTCTGCCTTAACCCTAGATGAATTGTTCGCCTTGTCAGGTACCAATCCTGAGGATTTTTATAAGAAATTACAGGGCACCAAGCTCAACTATGGCTGGATAGAAGGTTCGCCAGCATTTAAAGAGGCTGTCAGTCAGCTCTACGAACATGTAGGACCAGACCAAATCCTTCAAACCAATGGAGCGACCGGTGCTAACTTGCTGGTTCTCTATGGTTTGATTGAGCCAGGGGACCATGTCATTTCCCTCTATCCAACCTACCAACAACTCTACGATATTCCAACGTCTTTGGGAGCAGAAGTGGATTTGTGGCAGATTGAGGAAGAGCATGGCTGGTTGCCAGACTTGGAAAAACTGCGTCAGCTCATTCGTCCCAATACCAAGATGATCTGCATCAATAATGCCAATAATCCAACTGGTGCAGTTATGGATAGGGCTTATTTGGAGGAGTTAGCAGCCATTGCTGGGGAGGTAGGAGCCTATATCTTATCTGATGAGGTCTATCTTTCCTTTTCTGAGCTGGATGTGCCATCTATTATAGAAGTCTATGAAAAGGGTATTGCAATTAATAGTCTGTCTAAGACCTATTCTCTGCCAGGTATTCGTGTCGGCTGGGTGGCTGCCAATCATCAAGTAACCGATATTCTGAGAGATTATCGGGATTACACCATGATTTGTGCAGGTGTCTTTGACGATCTGGTGGCCCAAATCGCTCTGGCATCTCGCAAAGAGATTTTGAAAAGAAATCGGCGCATTTTAGAAGAAAATTTAGCAATTTTGGACCAATGGATGGAGAAGGAACCCTTAGTTTCCTATATCCGACCAGCTGTTGTTTCCACTAGCTTTGTCAAGATTGCAGTGGATATGCCTATGGAAGAATTTTGCTTGCAACTTCTGCAGGAATACGGTGTTCTTCTAGTGCCTGGCAATCGGTTTGATCGTGATGGCTATGTCCGACTGGGCTATGCTTGTGAAAAAGAAACCTTAATCAAGGGTTTGGAAAAACTATCTCAATTTTTAAGAAGATTCGATAACAAAAACTAGTTCAGTCACCTGAGCTAGTTTTCGTTTTTTCAGGATTGTCTAATTGGAACAATTTCCGCCAATCAGGTAGGGAGATTTCAGGACTTGGAATGGCAGAACTGATGTTGTCCTTCCAAATTTGGTAGCGGGTATCAAAGAGGAGCCGAATGAGCTTGTCCATCATTTCAGCTTCTTGAGGAGAAAATTCTTTCCTTATTCGGTCCATTTCCTGTAATTTTTGTAGGGGATTGACAGTTATGTCGCTGAATCGCTCAATACCTGCTTGGATGAAAATCCCGAAAAAGAGGTCAAAGAAATCTTTCAATTCTTCATCCGTCAGGCTAGCAGTCCAGGCTTTTAGGGTTTGGTCGGTTTGGAGGCTGTCATTGGTCAGGGTGGGGGCTGACTTGAAATCATTTCCTTCAATTTCCCACGAAAAGCTGATGTGTTGGAGCAGTCCGACTGTGTTGCTCTGAACAATTTGGGCGTTTTTAGGTGTTTCCAACATCATTCCTACAATAGAATTTTGAGGAATGATAGGGTGGATACGGTCTTGGATGTTTTTGTAGCCAGGGGCATCTAAATGTTTTTTATGAAGTCCAGGAGAATCAAAAGGATAAATAGCTAGGATGTGTTCTTGCAACTCAGGGACTTGCTGGCTGGCAGCATAAAGGGCTAAATTTCCACCTTTTGAATGCCCAGCGATATAGAAATTTCCCTCTTGACTAGCCATCAGCTTTTCTAAATAGTCACTTGCAGAACGTTGGGCAGGAATTTCATCCATATAGGTCATATGGAAGTCTTCCTTCCAACCGATGATGGTGTCATCAGTCCCACGAAAAGCTGTCAAGATGGTCTGTCTATCCAGGCGATAGCTGATAGCGGAGAATTGTTGTTCTTGGTCCAACTGATAGTCGTCAACGAAGCCAAATGCCTTGATAGACTTGAAGCGTATGGATTTGGCTAGCAGGGCAAATAAGGCTAGGCGGTTTTTGGTCACCATGGAAAATGGCGGGAAATCATTCTGATAGGTGGCCTCAAACTGCTCTGCCAGATGGTCCAGCCGGATGCCAGTTTCTGTAAAGGAAGCGGGGACCAGTCTGTCAAAAGGTAGGTAGGAAAGCTCGGTCAGAGCCAAAATGTCCAGTTTGTTTAGGGGCAGGTCGTAAAAGCTGTCGTATTGGGTATCTTCGATGTAGTTCAGTAAATTCGGCATAGCAATCCTTTCTTTTTTCTAGTATAGCGAAATATGTGTGGAAAGACAAATCTGGGTTGGAAATGTAGAAAATCCCCCTTTTTTACTGAAATTTAGGCTATAATAAATAGTATATAGTAAGAGAGGGAAAATGTTATGCAGAGAATTCTTCTGGTTGAGGATGACCGAATTATCAGTCAATTAGTTGCTAAGAACCTTACAAACTGGGGTTACCAGGTGCAAGAGGTCAAGGATTTTCAGACGGTGTTGGACCAAATAAGCGATTTTCAGCCCCATTTGATTTTGCTGGATATTGGTCTGCCGTTTTTCAATGGCTATTACTGGTGTCAGGAAATTCGCAAGACATCCCGTGTGCCCATTATGTTTCTGTCTTCCCATGACCAGCCAATGGATATTGTTATGGCGATCAATATGGGGGCGGATGACTATGTGACCAAGCCCTTTGAAATGACGGTTCTCCTGGCCAAAGTACAGGGGCTTCTCAGAAGAACCTATGACTTTGTCGGAGAACAAAGTGTACTCTGGTTTGAAGAAGTTTCCCTAGACCTAAAGACCATGCAGGTGTCCTATGGACAGGTTGTGGAAGAGCTGACGCGAAATGAATTTCAGATATTACGCGTTTTATTTGAACATGGTAAGGAAGTGGTCAGCCGCGAGGAGTTGATGAGAGAACTCTGGAATAGTGATATTTTTGTGGATGACAATACTTTGTCGGTTAACATCGCTCGCCTGCGTAAAAAGTTGGCTGAACTTGGGCTGCCAGATGTGATTGCGACTAAGAAAGGAGTGGGCTACGGCCTGGTATGGACATATGAATAAGGGTGATTTTGGCTCATTAGTACCAGGATTTTTGATCTCATGGCTTGGTCATCGCTTGATTTTTCTGATAGCCTACGCCGTTTTTACTGTGGCTATTCTGGCTTATAGTAGCCTCTTTGACATCAAAAGTAACCTGATTTTATATGCCATCCTCCTCCTCAGTATTTGTTGGATTCTCGCACTCCTCTTGGATTTTGTCAGGGAGTTTTCCCGCTTTGGAAAAATCTGGCGTGGTCAGAAAGTGAATACTGGGACAGCCAGTGAGCGTTTGTTGCAGGAACAAGTGGAGCGACTAGAAGTCCAAAACAAGCTCCTGCTGGAAAAACAGCGACAGGAACAGACAGAATTAGATGACTACTACACCCTCTGGGCACACCAGATGAAAACGCCGATTGCAGCCAGTCAGCTCTTGGTTAAGGAAGTAGATAGTAGTCCAGTTCGTCACCAGCTGGAATCAGAACTCTTTAAAATCGAACAATACACTGGTTTGGTATTGAACTACCTCCGTTTACAGTCCTTTCATGATGATTTGGTTATAGAATCCGTCAATTTGGAAGAGTTGGTCAGAAGTCTGGTCAAGAAATATTCCCTATTTTTCATTCAGGCCAATACCAGCTTGGACTTGGGACAGCTGGGTAGGATCGTAAAGACAGACAAGCGCTGGCTGGGTCTCTTGATTGAGCAAATTTTATCCAATGCCCTCAAGTATTGTCAGGAAGGGACCATTTCGATTGTTTTGGACGGAGATGATTTGGTTATTCGTGATACGGGAATTGGGATTGCTGAAAGCGACTTGGAACGGGTCTTTGAGCGTGGTTTCTCAGGTTTCAATGGTCGTAGAACCCAGCAATCTTCGGGTCTGGGGCTCTACCTCTCACGGAAAATTGCTGCGGAGCTGGGCTATTCCCTAAAGCTAAAATCAAAAGTGGGTCAGGGGACAGAGGTGCGAATCGGTATCAAAGAAGTGGAGTTGATTTTTGACTAATCTTACAAAACTGTCACCTAAATGAAAGCTAAGGCTATGGCAGACTGTCGGAGGATGAGTTAGAATGGGGGTAGAAAAAGAAAAGGAGGTTGTAGTAATGACACTCTTAGATGCTCAACACGTACAAAAGATATACAGTTCCCGCTTTAAGGCTGGTCAGGTCGAGGCTTTGAAGGATATTCATTTTACAGTGGAAAAGGGTGAATATGTCGCCATTATGGGTGAGTCTGGTTCTGGAAAATCCACCTTGCTCAATATATTGGCAACCCTTGATAAGCCAACGCAGGGTCAGGTCTTGCTCAATGGTGTCAATACAGAAACGATTAAGAGCAGGGAAGCCGCAGCCTTTCGTCGGGAGAAATTGGGCTTTGTCTTCCAAGATTTCAATCTCTTGGACACCCTCTCTGTCAAGGACAATGTGCTCTTGCCTCTAGTTCTATCCCGCTATCCAATTGATGAGATGAACAAGCGACTCATTCATACGCTTAATAGCCTAGGAATTGCGACCTTGCAAGACAAGATGCCCTACGAGATTTCGGGTGGTCAGCAGCAACGGGTTGCGGTGGCGCGTGCCATCATTACCCAGCCAGAAATTCTCTTAGCGGATGAGCCGACTGGGGCCCTCGACTCTAAATCAACGGCAACTCTTCTCGATATCTTTGAAAAAATCAACCAAGAGGGGCAAACCATTCTGATGGTAACCCACTCGACAGCGGCAGCCAGTCGTGCCAAACGGGTCCTCTTCATCAAGGATGGTATCCTCTACAATCAAATCTACCGAGGTGAAAGAAACAATCAGGAAATGTATCAGCTGATTTCAGATACCTTGACACTGATGGCGAATCGAGGTGAGTAGTATGTTTGGACTAACTGTTCGATTGGCTCTGACCAATCTCAAAAAGAACCGCAGGCTCTATTTTCCCTATGCCCTGATGACCATCTTGTCCACAGCCATTTCCTATATTTTCACCGCGCTTGCCTTCCATCCTGATTTAGGTCAGGTCAAGGGAGCTAATGGGGTAACCATGGTATTGGGCTTCGGTATGATTGTGGTCATGTTGGCAGTTGCCATCATGGTTTTCTATGCCAATAGCTTTGTCATGAAGCAGCGGTCAAAAGAGTTCGGTGTTTATAGTATTCTAGGCTTGGAGAAAAAACACCTCCTCCTGATGACTTTTCTAGAAAATCTAGTTTTTGCAGCCAGTAGTATTTTAACAGGCTTGTTGCTGGGCTTGGCTCTAGATAAACTCTTCTACGCCCTCTTGCTCAAGGTCATGCAGATGCCTGTTGTCCTAGCTTCAACTTTCCAGTTGAAAAGTCTGGTTACTGTACTTATCTATCTCTTTGGGATTTTTGCTTTGGTCAGCCTCTTTAATATTGGAAAACTGGGCTTGACCGACTCTCTCAAACTGGTTCAGGGCAAGAAGCGTGGGGACAAGAAAACAGGCTTCCTCTGGCTACAAACCCTCTTAGCCCTTATCCTATTGGGGGCAGGCTATACCATTGCCCAGCTAGTGACCAATCCCTTTCAGGCGGTTCCGAGTTTCTTTGGAGCGACTCTTCTGGTTATCTTTGGGACCTACCTGCTCTTCCACGCAGGTGTTATCAGTCTTTTAAACTGGCTAAAGAACCGTCAGACCTATTATTATAAGCCAGAGAATTTTATTTCTGTGTCTAACTTGATTTTCCGTATGCGGAAAAATGCTCTGGGCCTTGCGACCATTACTATCCTCTCCAGTATGTTCTTGGTGACCATGGTTGGAGGACTCAATATTTACATCGGTGGCAAGGATTACATTGCTAACCAGAATCCAAATGATTATTCGATCGATGTTGGAATGCAGCCAGCCACTTCAAAAGCTCAAACGGAGAAGTGGGAGGAGTGGGCGGAAGCTATCTTGGAAGAGACAGATATTCCAGTTGAAAGTAAGGTTGTCTATCCTTACCAGCAAGCCTATTTTTCTGAGGTGACAAATCAGCAAGTAAGATTTTTGACGGATGAAGAAGCTTCTAGCATCTCTTTCTCTGACCGCATAGGTATCGGTTTAATCATTGATCAAGGCACCTATGAAAAGATGACGGGAGAAAAACTCCGGTTGTCAAGTGATCAAGTAGCCATTTATAGTAAGGGAGTCCAGTATCAAGCGGGTCAAACCCTCACCTTTGATGAAAAGGAGATGGAAGTTGTCCAAGTCTTGCCCAAGAATGTGACTTTAGGACATCTACCAGACCATGGCTCCTTCCTTCTCAGCCAGTATCTGGTCATTGTTGTTCAAGACTTGACAATATTTGAAAATCAAGCCGAAAATCGCTATTATATGGGCTTTGAAAGCAGTCTATCAGAAGAAGAGCAGGTAGATAGCCATGACATCTTTTTATCAGGAAGTTTTGAAAGTGAGCTTTGGGAGTCCAATATATTACCTGATGGAACCAACGCCATCAGTCTCGCCTATCGTGCCTATGCCATGCGTGGTTTCTTCAGTTTTGCAGGTTCACTTTTCTTCATTGGCCTCTTGCTATCACTCATCTTTTTGATGGCGGTGGTGCTGGTAATTTACTTCAAACAGATTTCAGAAGGCTATGAAGACAGAGATCGCTTCGTCATTATGACTAAGGTTGGTCTGGATGAGGATCAGACCAGACAGTCCATTCGCAAGCAATTGCTGACAGTGTTCTTTTTACCAGTCTTGCTGGCTATTGTCCACCTCAGCTTTGCCTACAAGATGCTCTCGTCTATCTTGTTGTCTATTGGTGTGGTCAATGCAGAGTTGATGTTGAAAGTAACGGCAGGGATTTGTCTGGGCTACTTCCTACTTTATCTGCTGGTTTATCTCATCACCACAGGATCATATAAGAGGATTATTTCCTAAAACTTGGGGCAACCCAAGTTTTTAATTTTTAAATTTTATGAAAAACTTCACTACATTGCTTTACATACTAGTTAACTTGTGTTAGACTATAGATACAAACTAATAGGTAAAACAAACTAGGAGGAATTGACATGAAAACAAATCAAATAGTTGGAATCATTTTTATTGTGAATGCATTTGTGATAGGTTTTCTTACGAAATCGTGGCTGATAGGTATTCCAATGGCGGTCGTTGGTCTGTGCTATCTAACAGGCCTTGTTTCAGATGATGAATAAAAGTGGAGAATCTTGTGAGAGAAACGCAATTATTAAAAGGGGTTTTGGATGGCTGTGTCTTAGAAATCATTGCTCAAGAAGAGATTTATGGCTATGAATTGGTCCAAAAGTTAAGACAGTCAGGATTTGAAAACATGGTTGGCGGAACAGTTTATCCCCTCTTGCAAAAATTAGAGAAGCATGGTTATATCCTTGGAGAGATAAGACCATCTTCGGACGGACCAGACAGGAAGTATTTTTATTTGACGGACCAAGGGCAGAGCTATTTAGACGATTTCTGGGTCCAGTGGGGAGAACTCGTCGAAAAAGTGGAGAAAGTGAAAGGAGAATAAGATGAGCAAACAAATGGAATACCGCAAGCAGATTGAAGTGATTGAAAACCAGCTGACCAAGGAAAACAAGGAATACATGGGCCGTATCAATGGCTATATGATGATTGCCTCTGTCTTTCACAGGCAGGAAGAAGCAGTGACTGCCCAGCTCTTATCCATTTACCAAGATGTTCTTGAAGCCCAAAAAGACGGGCTTTCTGCGGAGGATTTTTTGGGCAAGGACAGCAAGCAAATGGCAGACGACCTACTCAGCTACCTCCCTCCGATTGGTTTCATAGAAGTCGCAAACCTAAGCGGCCTCATGCTGATCATCTACCTCGGCAGCCAATGGCTGATGGATTTTGCAGGGACAGGCACCATTTCGCTCAACTGGCTGGGATTGGTGTGTGACATGGCTCTCAGCTTCCTCCTGCCAGCAGGGATTTTCCTCATCATTCGCGGTCTGATTTACCAGACCAGCAAAATCAAGGTTTGGGCAAGCTTTCTCTGCTTTCCCCTTCTTTTTCTCGTGATTTGTGGACTTCGTCTTTGGGCAATCCCCAAGGAACCTGACCTAGTCTTGACTGGCTGGGGGCTTCTAGTACCACTCACCTTGCTCGGTCTCGCTCTGCTATTTTTCCAAAAGGAAAAGTTGGTCCGCTATGTCTTTATGCCTAGTTATCTCTTTATGATTGTTGGCGGTGTGGTGAATATGGTCATGACCGTCCCAGTTTGGTTCAATCTGGTGTTGCTCATTCTGCCAGCTATGGCCTTTTGGATTGGAAGTGTGGTTTTGTTGGTGAGGAAACCGAAATAGAAGCGATTTTTTGGTATAATGGTTGAAAGATAAAAGAACAAGGAGTTTCAAATGACATTTGAAGAGATTTTGAAAAACACATTACTTTATATGTCTTTATAGCTCCTAAACCCTTGATATTACTGACTTTTTGAAAAAACTCCATTTCTTTAGTTTTCCTTATGTTCCCCCTCAAGGTGAACAAAAAGGTGAACAAATTTCACAAAGAAAAAAAGGTTATCAAAGGGCGATAACCTAAAAATAATGAGTTCAGCAGGCAAGGACTAGCGTATCAAATTGATGCGCTTTTTTTGATTGCTGATAAGTGTATTATACCATGTTTTACTGTATTCTACTGTGTTTTACTGTATTCAGAATATACTTATGCTTGTAATTTCTTTTCCGCGATAGCATCGGTCAATGTTTGGGAAAAGTTAAGCCCTAACTCTCTGCCTAATCTATCTGCCCAACGTGGTATAGTTAACGTTTTTTTAATTGGCTCTTGGCTACCTAAATAATCAGCTACATCCACCACAACCAAAGAAATAAATGACTTAGTAAGATCATAACTCTCTGAAAATTCTGGGTCATTCTTGAAAGGGTCATTGTCAACTAGTGAAAGCTTGTTAATGTCAGACGGTGCTGGAATTTCTTCCCCATTTTCAATCATATCCGCAAGCATGACCCCAAGCCAATCGCTAGCCATTGCCATAGCGTCCGCCATGCTCTCGCCTTGCGTTGCTGAGTGTTCAAAGTCTGGAAAATGTACAAAATAAGGGGCAACAGTGCCGTCTGTATCGTCATAATAAAATAAAGCTGGGTAAGTTGCAAGCATAGTGGAAAACCTCCGAAAGTTGAAAAAGACAAGCGGTCAAACCGCTTTAGCGTAAACCTGCTTGTCTTAAAATTGCCCGCTCGGTGTACTTGTTAAGTTCTCCATGCGGTATGGTTATCGGTCTGTGTCCTGACTTATCCATCTTGACATGTGACCCCTTTCCGCCCTTGACCTGTTTCCAGCCCTCAGCCGTCAAAAGTTTAACCATTTCTGTTTGTGTCATCGGCATAGCGCTCTACCTCCTGACAAGATTATTATATCATACGTGTTACACGTATTCAACTAAAAAGATATTTTTTAAAATCGCCAATTTGACAAAATAGACTATGCTAGGCGGTTGCTATTCGCTCAAAATGAGCAAAATGATAAAATAGAACGCTATGGCTCACCGTCCAGGTACTGCAATAGTGCGCCATTTCGATACAAATCAGCAAAGGCTTGCAGCGCCTTGTTTTTATCTGTATAGTAAGTGGCTAACTTAATGCCAAGACGTTGTGCCTGCTCTGCTGATCGTATCTTTTCGGGTGATATATAACTCATGATGAGTACAGCTCGATGCCTTGGTCTAGCTATTGCATTGACTGCCTTTATAATCTCATTCACTTCTTCAGGAGCTTCACGTTGCCAACTGTGCTTACCTAGCTTGTAATCCTCTGGATCAAATTCTAAAGACGGTATCAGCCAATTGTCAAAGCTCTCTGTTGATTCATGAAATAGGTTAGCAATTCTGCACCATCTATGAAATTCTTTCAGTTTCTTTTTTGCTAATTGTTTTAGATCCACGCCACGTACCTCTGTGTGATATAATAGTTTTAGAGTTATTTTATATCACAGTCAGTACAAGCGTACTGGCTTTTTTTATTTGGTTAGGTTTTTCTTTTTAAGATAGCTTAGTCTTTTACGTTCTAAAATCTTTTCCTTTTTTCGTTCATAATTTGCTTTATCACGGGCCTTTTTGCAGCTTAAGCAAGTTGTGTCAAGCTCATGTTTTTTGCGTTTATGTTTTGGGAAGTATTCTTCAGTAAAAGGCTTTTCCTCTTTGCATCTGTTACATATTCGATACATTTAATAAAACTCCTTCGCTTTGTTTTTCCCTCGCAGGCGAAAAAAAGTACAGTGACGGCTTGAAGGGCCGCCGAGGCGGTGGGGAGGGTGGTACCCCCCTATATGTTTTCTGGCTGCGATGTCAACGTTTTATTTTTAGAATGTTTTTATTGTTATACATTTATTTTATAAAACCTTTTTCTCTAGCGGACTCGATTCTATTTTTTAGTGGTTGTAGGTCAATTCCTGTTAAATCATAACCTTTATATTCCCATGGTGCAGTAATTAAGTGGTTACCTGCTTGGCGGTCTTCTTTGAAGAAAAGGTTAGAAACGTTTTCATAGTTCGATACCAATTCAATAGACTGTTCTTTTAATCTTTCTAGTGCTTTTATGTGTTTTTCCCATTCTGGAAATAGCTTCAAATTTTCCTGCTCTGTATAATCGTGTAATTCATTCAATTTGCTATTATCTAAAAAAATAGAGACATTGCATCCATCACAGCAGATAATGGTTCTGAGTTTAGTTCACTATCAGATTTGGAAACTGTTGATGTGTACTTTGCACATCCATATTCTT
>NZ_JAVIHI010000018.1:0-39735 GCF_036680365.1 Streptococcus sp. SS-4456
CTGAGACATAATGAATCCTCCAGTTTGTTTTTTATAACAGTATACTGGAGTAAGGAATGAGTGGATAGATACCTTGTTATTGGGCGGTTACGTATGTTTTTGTCCAATTGACAATAAAAAAGCCTATCCCAAAAGATAGACTTTATATCTGTTTTATGCTTCAAAACCTTGAGCTACTGCTTCAGCAAAGTTTTCCTCAACGACACTTGCACAGTGGTCACAGATGGTTGCACCATAACTCCGTTCCACAACACTAGTATCAATACGGCGACAACGATCACACACTTCACCTGCTGCACGTTCTACTGCAAAGGCAACTTCATCCACCACAAGTGCACTTTCAGGAGCTGCTTCCGTGGTTACTGTCAAGTTAGAAACGATGAGCAACTGAGCAAGGTCTGCATTCAAGCTCTCCAAGAAGGACTTGGTTTCAGCTGAGACATAGGCAGTCAAATGAGCTTCGAGTGACTTACCAATCACTTTGGCATTGCGTGCTTCTTCCAAGGCTTTTTGAGCTTTTGTACGGAAGACCATAAAGTTTTCCCAGTCAGCCAAAAGCTGCGCTTCATTAGCAAAGGTTTCCACCTCTGGCATTTCCGCCAATTGTACAAACTCTTCTGCTTCGTGTTCCAAGTATGACCAGATTTCTTCTGCTGTGTGTGGCAAGATTGGGGTCAAGAGCTTGGTAATTTTGACCAAGATGTCATAGAAGACAGTTTGCATCTGACGACGAGAAAGTGATTTAGCACCATCAATGTAGACGACATCTTTGGCAAAATCGAGGTAGAAGGCTGACAAATCAAGTGTTACAAAGTTTACTACAGATTTGTAAATAGCCATGAAATCATAATTGTCGTAGGCTTCACGGATTTGAGCTACCAACTTGTTAAATTTCACCAAGAGATACTGGTCAACAGAACGAAGCTCTTCGTAGGCTACCGCATCGCTTGCAGGATTGAAATCAGAAGTGTTGGCAATCAAGAAGCGAAGGGTATTACGGATTTTACGGTAGGTTTCAGAAACCTGTCCAAGGATATCCATAGACACACGCACATCGTTTGAAGTATCCACAGATGTGACCCACAGACGCAAGATTTCTGCACCAAACTGTTTCTCAACATCACTTGGAAGGATGGTATTTCCCAATGATTTAGACATCTTCATCCCCTTACCGTCAAGGACAAAGCCCTGTGACAAGATAGCTTTGTATGGGGCATGACCATTTACGGCAACAGAGGTGATCAAGGATGAGTTAAACCAGCCACGGTATTGGTCTGAACCTTCAAGGTAGAGATCTGCTGGGTAGGCAAGGTTTTCACGGGCATTCATGACGCCATTCCAAGAGGAACCTGAGTCAAACCAAACGTCCATGATGTCTGTTTCTTTGGTAAATTCTCCATTTGGTGAACCTGGATGAGTGAAACCAGCTGGCAAGAGGTCTTTTGCTTCTGATTTCCACCAGATAATAGAACCATGCTCTTCAAAAAGGGCAGCAACGTGGTCTGTAACTTCCTTGGTCATGATGGCTGTGCCGTCTTCAGCATAAAAAATTGGAAGTGGCACACCCCAAGCACGCTGACGTGAGATGACCCAGTCACCACGGTCTCGGATCATGTTGTAAAGACGTGTTTTACCCCAAGATGGATTGAAAGTTGTTGCTTCGATCTGATCCAAGATTTCCTGACGGAATTTAGAAACAGAGGCAAACCATTGTGGCACTGCACGCCAGATGATTGGCTTCTTGGTTCTCCAGTCAAATGGGTAGGAGTGATTGATCACTTCACTAGCAAGGAGCAAGTCGCCTAATTTTTCTTTGACAGTTGGCACAACCTTGTCATAGAATTGCCCTTCAAAATCAGGACCTGCAGCTTCATTCATCAAGCCACGTTCGTTGACAGTTACCGCAACTTCCAAGTCATATTTGACACCGACATTGTAGTCATCCTCACCAAAACCTGGAGCCGTATGGACGATACCTGTACCAGAATCCGTTGTAACATGGTCACCCAAGATAACCAATTCATCCACTTCTCTATCCCATGGATGTTCTGTCACGATATATTCAAATTCAGCACCCTTGTGTTTTGAAATCACTTCAAAAGATTCCCAACCAAATTTGGCTGCCAAGCTATCTACCAAGGCTTCTGCCAAGATGTACTTACGGTCTGAGCCAGCAGGTTGAACCAAGACATAGTCAATGTCTGCTCCCATTGTCAAACCGCGAGAAGCCGTTACTGTAAATGGAGTGGTTGTCCAGACAACGATGTAGCTGTCTGTATCCAAGAGTCCCTTGCCATCTTTGACCTTGTTGGCATAATACAGAGATGTTGAGTCAATGTCATGGTATTCGATTTCAGCTTCTGCAAGGGCAGACTCAGATGACCATGACCAGTAAACAGGCTTGGCACCACGGTAAATATAGCCCTTGTCTGCCATAGCACCGAAGACACGGATTTGAGCTGCTTCGTAGTCTTTGGTCAAGGTGATATATGGATTTTCCCAGTCTGCAGAAACTCCCAAGCGCTTGAAATCATCACGTTGCTTATCAACCTGACTAAGCGCATAATCACGGCACATTTCAAGGTATTCGACCAAGTCCATTTCCTTGCGTTTGACACCTTGTTTTGCCAAGACTTGCTCAATAGGAAGGCCGTGCGTATCCCAACCTGGTACAAATGGTGCACGGAAGCCAGACATAGACTTAGAGCGAACGATAATATCTTTAGAAATCTTGTTCAAAGCATGTCCAACGTGGATATTCCCGTTAGCGTATGGAGGGCCATCGTGGAGGTGGAAGGCAGTTTTGCCTTCATTGAGTTCTTGGCGACGAGCATACAAGTTTGCTTCATCCCAAGCCTTTTGCCATTCTGGTTCACGAGTTGGTAAACCTGCACGCATTGGGAAGGCCGTTTGACCTAGATTAAGGGTTTCTTTTAATTTCATTTTATCTCCTTTTAAAAAGTTAATTCCATTTTTATTTCTTGTCCAATCATACCAACTGATTGAAAGCCAAATTTTTCTAAGATGTACCGCATTTTATGATTACCGATGACATAATTCATGGTAATTGTGTGGCAATTTGGATCTTCCTTAGCCAGACCAATCACTTGCCGGATGACTTCCTTACCATAGCCTCTATTTTGATAATGCCTGTCTATTAACAAACGCCACACATAGTAGCTCTTGTCTTCTTGTATAGACAACAATACAAAACCTACGACTTTCTGTCCTGATTTGACTGCATAAGGAAGCAGACGTCCCTCCTCCCGATAGAGCCAAGCCTGAGCCAGAGAATATTCAACCGAGGCAACTCGCCGCTGGTCCTCTTCTAAGACCTGCACTTGCAGGACTTTTTCAAAATTTTCCTTATTTACTAATTCTAATCCTATCATAACAAACAAAAAAACTCCCGCCAATAAGGACGAAAGTTCGTGGTACCACCTTAGTTTAGATAGGGTTTCCCCCATCCCTCTATGTTCGTAACGTGAACCGACGTCCTTCCCTACTTAACTGTTCAGGAAAGATCAGACAAAGGGATCCTTGACTAGAAAGGGATTGCAGGTCTTCCACCATCACCTACTCGCTGAATATATTTCTAGCAATACTGTCTTTGTATCTGAAAACTATTCTGTCACGGAAACTTCAACTGTTTCCCCTTTGTCGTAAGCTTCTGCTTGACGAGCTAATTCTGCAATTTCTTCAGAGGTCAACTGACGAGTATAGTCTAAGCTATCCTCTTCAATCAATACTTCCTCATCCAAAGCCTTATGGAGCACCTCACGGAAGGCTTCGTCACTGGTTTGAATATAGGTCGCTGTCGGACGAAGAATCTCTTCCCATTCAGACGAATTAACCAGTGATAGTTGACTTTCCATGGTTGATTTCAAACGCTGATGGAAAATACGAGTTTTATTCTTCAATTCCTCAGTTTCAATAACAATTTTCTTAGCATTATCCGTTGCATTACGAAGGATTTCGTTGGCCTTATCCTTAGCTTCATGCAAAAGGGTAGCTGCATCGTAATCGGCTTGCTTAACAATATTTGTCGCCTGATCCTCAGCCGCATGTTTTACCTTTTCCGCTGTATCTTGCGCTAAAAGTACTGACTTACTCAAGGATTCTTTCATTTCATCGAAATATGTCAAGCGCTCACGAAGTGTCTTTAATTCTGCTTCTTGCTCATGATTTTTACGTATCAATTCCTCATAATCACGAGTAACAATATCCAAAAAATCATCTACTTCGTCCGCATCATAACCTCTAAATTTGGTTGCGAAAGTTTTATCTTTTAATTCTAGTGCTGTAAGTGCCATTTTTCCCCCTATGTTTTAATCATTTCTAACTTTAATTTTACTTTACCTTGCTTAGAAAAACCTAAAAGTTCGCTTACTCGAATTCTACCGTATTTTCTAAGACTAATCAATTGTCCTAACTCAACCTGCCTACCTGCTTGTTCTACCTGAACATAATCCAATTTTACATGACCAGCTGCAATCAACTTGTCTACCTTGGTTCGTGACAGATGGAAGGCTACAGCAATTAGCTTGTCCAATCGCATACTGGAAACCAAGACTTCCTTAAAGAAAGGTTCTTCATTCATTTGGACTGGCGTAGACTGCCAATCTCGTTCCATCAGCTTAACAGGAACCCTTGCAATTTTAGCAATGGTCTGAATTGCCAGTTCTCCAAACTTCTTATCCAAAAAAATGAGTAACTCATCTTCTCTAATAAGAATATCACCTAGGTATTCTCTCCGAATACCCAATTTATTCAAGAAAGTTCCCAGTACCTGTGAATGTGATAAACTGTGAAACTTTCTAGAGTAGACAAGTTCTAGGGCCATCACATCAAAATCTTTTTTGTCCAAGACATAGTAGCTAGGAGCAAGAATGACACGAGAATACTCTGTTGGGACAAGGTCCCTTGTCGAAAACGCTTGTAAGTGGTAATAATTGGCAATCATCTGAGCAATAGCATCCTGCCTAGGATTTAGAAAACTTGTCAATCTATAGGAATAAGTATCCTCAACTTGCTGACACATATCCATCACCTTCTCAACAAATTCCCTCTCCTCTCGGGCAAAATGTTCCAAAATATGCTTTTCACTCTTCATGTTTATACCAGGCCAACTAAGAGTTGCACCAATAGGCGCGTTCCCATATTCAAGACTAGCATGGCCACCAGGACTGTCAAATCTAAGCCCATAAATTGTAAGTTCAAGCGCCGAAAGGGTTTCAAGAGCGGACTAACTAGACTTTCTAAGAAACGACCAAGGGGACTTGTGAATAGAGCAGGGAACCAACTCAATAAAGCATAGGCAAATAAGAGATAGGAATAAATCTCTACAAATTTTAATAGGATTAAAATCAGAATTTGCATACGCTTATCGCTTCATATCAAAATCGAAAGTCGTATCTGCCCCTTGTCCATTATTGGCATTACGCAATTCTTCAATATGTACAGTAACATTAACGGGTGTCAATAACCACATGGTATTAGACACCTTCTTCAAATTACCAGATAAAACCGAACGTGCTCCATCTAGATAATCCAAACAACGTCTTGCCTGCTGCTCAGACATATACTGAAAATCAATCAAAATACTAGCATTGTCCAAGAGTAGATTAACCATTTCCGGAGCATCTTCATACCGCTTTGGAAACTTAATGTCAATCGTAGATTTGTTTTCCGTACCAGTGTCAACCACCTCGTGTTGACGCTCCATACGAGGACGTTGATTATCTACACGAACTTCTCTTCTATTTTCAATCTTAGCAGGTTGTTCTTTTGAAGCGACACTTGTCTGCTGAGCAACTCGCATTTTTGGTCTTTCATTTGGCATAGAATAAGCTTCTTCTTGCTCAGTTGCCTCATTGACATCGTCAACCTCAAAGTAATTGAATAAATTTTTAAATGTATCTTTTAGTGCCACGGTTTTCTCCCTATTTCACTGACTCAAAAAATGCCGTTCCTATTCTCACATAGGTTGCCCCATGTTCAATAGCTATGTCAAAATCACCACTCATGCCCATGCTTAATTCTGTAAAGGGCATACCGGGTAACTGCCGACCTGCCAACTCTTCTTGAACTTGCTTCATTTTAGAAAATATAGAAGCAAGCTCTACTTCATCTGCTTCAAAAGGAGCCATTGTCATCAAGCCAACAAGCTCAACATTTTTATAGTTAGCTATTTCAGATAAGACATCATCAATCTCCGACAAGGCAAATCCATGCTTACTTTCCTCACCAGATATGTTGACTTGTAAAAAGCACTTAATTCTTCTGGTAGCTCGTTTATCGATCTCTTGAGCTAATTTGACAGAATCTAAGGCATGGAAATAGTCTACAAAATTGATGACATCTTTAACCTTGCGTCTTTGCAGTGTACCAATCAAGTGCCAAGTGAGATTTTGGTCTGCTAAGGCCTTGTATTTATCTAAAAACAGGTCAACTCGGTTTTCACCGATGTGCCTTACCCCTGTTTTTACTAGCTTATTAGCAATAGAGCTGTCAACATACTTGGTGACAGCTATTACATTTACAGATTCAATTGGACGCCCTGCCTTTTCAGCTGCTTGAGCCACAGCTAAAAATACATTATCCTTGTTCTTTTGGAAATCCATCTTAACGGTTTCTGAAGAATGGTGGGGTATCCAACTCATCTTCATCATGCTCCATTGAAAACTTTTCAACAGCTACTGTTGAAGCTGGTTCTGTATCAGTAGGACGGATTAGATTTTCTCGACGTAAGTCCCATTCACCAAATGCTGAAGCTTTTGGTGTTTCTACTTGAGCTACTGCAGTGCGAACGGGAGCCGTTGCTGGAGCTACTGGATAATCAAAACGTTGTGTCTGACGTGGTGTAACAGTTTCTGTACGATGACGGACAGCTTTTTCAGCCGCATCCTGACGAACACCTGTCGCCACAACGGTTACGCGGATTTCATCCTTCATGGTCTCGTCAATAGATGTTCCCAACCAGATATTCACTCCTTGACCAGCTGCTTGATGAACAATCTCAGATGCATCCTCTGCTTCCGTCAAAGTCATATCATAGCCACCTGTAACGTTGACAATAACATCTTCCGCACCATCGATAGTTGTTTCAAGAAGTGGTGAGTAAATTGCTTTACGAGCGGCTTCAATAACACGGTCTTCACCAGTACCGATACCAATACCCATAAGAGCATTGCCCTTGTTTTCCATAACAGTCTTCACATCCGCAAAGTCCAAGTTAATCAAACCAGGATTGGTAATCAAGTCTGTAATGCCTTGAACACCCTGACGAAGAACATTATCAGCTTCACTCAAAGCTTCCAAAAGAGGTGTCTTCTTGTCAACAATTTCAAGAAGATTGTTATTTGAAATAATCAAAAGTGTGTCGACTTGTTCGCGAAGTCCTTCAATACCTTCGATGGCAAAGTTGCCACGTTTGTTTCCTTCAAAACCAAATGGACGTGTTACAACAGCTACTGTCAATGCACCCAAATTTTTGGCAATACGTGCGATAACTGGTGCTGCACCTGTACCTGATCCACCGCCCATACCAGCAGTGATGAAGACCATGTCAGCTCCTGTAAGAACATTGGTCAAGACTTCTTCGCTTTCCTCAGCTGCCTTACGACCAACTTCAGGCTGACCCCCAGCACCTAGACCGCGGGTTAATTTTGGACCCAACTGAATAACCGTTTCCGCTTTTGAACTACTCAAGGCTTGCACATCTGTGTTGACTGCGATAAACTCAACACCTGCTACACCTTCTTCAATCATACGGTTGATGGCGTTACCACCACCACCGCCGACACCGATTACTTTAATGACAGCACCATGACTTGCTGCTGCTTCAAATGAAAATGCCATAGTTTATATCACCTTTTCTATTCTCTTATTCAAACATACTACCGAACAAACCACGGATACGCTCTGTAATATTGCCTTTGTTTGCTGAACGTTCCTCATTCACTTCGTTATTGTAAATAGGAATAGATGTTTCTTCACTTTCAACCACATTCAATTCCTTAACAATTTCCTTTTGGATTGGTTGGCTAACACGAGGACGTGGAAGGCTAACATCTATTGGTTTGTGTCTTAACATGGTTTCACCATTTACTGCATATTGAGCAATTTTCTCAACGTCCTCTAGTTCACCCACGTATTCTACAAGGCTAATCACACTTGCAAAGGCTGGATTACGGATTCCGATTTGATTTGGAACGAAGAGTTTGGTATGAACACCGAAGACCTCTTGTGCCAAGTCAGTAATACCTGGCAAGATAGCACCGCCACCTACAAGAACAATGCCACCTGGCAAGTCCAAGGCCCGTGTTCTTTCTAAGTCCTGTTTCACTCGCTCAAAGATTTGGCGAAGGCGAGCTGCAATCACTTCTGATAGGTAGCGTTCTGTTACTTCTACAGGTGCACTCTCACCAATGACCTCAACAGTGAATTTTTCCTTATCACTTGCTTCTTGTGGGAAGGCAATACCATAATTATATTTCAAATTCTCAGCAATGCTCTTTGAAGTTGTCAAGACTTTAGAAATGTCATTGGTGATGTAATCTCCACCTTCTTGGTAGATATTGGTATATTGCAATTCCTGACCACGCATGACTGCTACGGTTGTTTGACCACCACCGAGATCAATCACTGTTGCACCAAACTCACGCTCTCCCTCATTCAATACAGAACGGGTTAAGGCAAGGGGAGCAATGACAACATTCTCAACCTGTACACCTGCACGTTCAACCGTTTTACGAAGGTTGTGAAGGATGGTACGTGGACCAGTATAGAGCATCCCACGCATCTCCAAACGAATACCCATCATGCCACGAGGATCTTTAATTCCTTTGAAACCATCAACTGTGAACTCCTCTGGAATAAATGAAATTACTTCACGTTCTGGGGTCATGCTCTTAGTCAATGCTGACTTCACAACATTTTCTACATCTACGTCTGTAATTTCTTGTGAATCCGTTGTTACAGGAATCATGCCTTGAGTTGGCTCGATTTGAAGTAGATTTGCAGGCAAGCCAACGTTAATTGATTCAATACGCAAACCTGACTTTTCTTCCGCTTGCTCGATAGCCTTTTTTATCGCACCAGCAGCAACCTCAATATTGACAATAATCCCATCCTTGACGCCAGCACTTTTCACATTGCTGACACCAATTACGTTCATTTCATTTTCATTATATTCTGCAACCAAGACTTTAACGGAGCTTGTACCAATATCTAATCCCGTAAAAAAGCCGTTTCTAGCCATTCTATCAGTCCTCTCTTACTTCCACTTTAACAAATCATCTTCCATTTTAAAAAATAGTATAATTAGTCATCTTTCATTATACCATATTCTATTCTAATTTGGGGATAATAAAGGATTATTTTATAATTTTTTCTTTATCCAGCTATCAAATTTCACTTGAATAGCGATAGATACCAACTTCCATATCAATTGTTATTGGTCCCTCTGCTTCTGCCGCAATTTTAGTATAATAAACAAGCTTTTCGGTCAGTTCACTAAGGGGCACCAAAACTGTATTTCCATCTGTCATATTGAATGTCAATAAATCAGCTGTTACCTGACTTGGAGTTAGACTTACAGTCTGGATTTTCTCCCTAATCGTAGGTTCAATCTCTCCAAGGGCAATGGCTAATTGTTTTACCTGATTTTTATCTGATAATTGAATGGTCGTATAGGTTTCCGGCAAGGTATCTACTGCTACAACCTCAGTACCTATATTACCACTAGATAAAACAGGGTAGAGCTGATTGTTCTGCTGAATATAGCCAATGATAGCGTATTCTTTGATGCGGATAGTGAACTGGTTTGGAAACTGATAGCTAATCTCCGAAGTTTCCACAGATGGATTATTTTTTTTCACATTCTCAGCGTAAGCTGATGCATTCAATAGAGTGGTCACAACATAGTCTTTATCCGAAATCAAACTATATTTGATGACCTGTTCAGCTGTCAGCTTATCCTGACCTTTGACGACAATATTTTTCGCCTTACTAGTCGGAGAAATAAAGTAGAGAGAAAGGGCCGCAAGTAATAAACTGACCACTAAAATAGGGACAGATTTCCAAATTACTTTTTTAGGTATTTCTACTTGCCTATTCTTCTTTTCTTCCAACTGGTTCTTAGGAACAGAGCTAAGCTTGCCAGGCTTCTTAATCCCCTGAAAAAGCTTCCTTTTTTCCTGAATAGTCGAAGGAACTTCCTCACTATTATCCGCTTTCACCTTACTTGCTAAATAGGCTTGATGCTTGGCCTTCCATTTTTCAAAAAAGGCACTTTTTTCTTCCTGAGAAGCTTCCATAGAGGGAACTTCTATGTCTGTTTGGTCATGGATCGTAGGTTCCTTATCATTTTTTTGGGTCATAGCACCTACCTCCCCATATCATCTCTCAATAAATCATAGAAACTATCCACCGATTGAATTTCTTTAGAGTTAGCCATATTATTTTTGTAAAATTCCTTATTTTCCAACAAATTTTCAACTTCGGCTAGTAGATTTTCCAAGGTCAATTGACTTTCATCAATTTGTTTGGAATACCCTTTTTTCTCCGCATAGAGAGCGTTTTCTATCTGATCCCCTCGACTAGCTTGACGTCCCAGGGGTACAATCAAGTGAAGTTGTTGCATGGCAATCAACTCAAACAAGGTATTGGAACCACCACGGGTAATAACGACATCCGCCAAATCCATCAAGGGTTGGTATAGCTCCGTGACATAATCAACACGATAGAGATTGTCAGCCAATTTGTTTAAGTCTGCATCTCCGGTGAGGTTGATAATATTGAATCGCTCTGTCAAGGCCACCATATGTTGACTAATCAAATCATTAAATACCTTAGCTCCTCCTGAACCACCTACAAATAAGAGCGTAGGCAAGGACTTATCAAAATGACTAAGGATTTCTGGCAATTGAATAGGAGTTACCTTATCATTGCTTTGACCCACCTTAGTAACCGCGCCAACATGTTTTACCTTGGTCAAACTAGCAGGTTGTTCAAAAGTACTATACATGGTTGTTGCAAATTTGTAAGCAATTCTATTGGCCAAACCCATGGACAAATCAGACTCATGGATAAAAACAGGTACCCCTAGAAGTTTAGAGGCAATGACGGGAGGAACCGAAACAAAACCACCTTTTGAGAACAGGGCCTGGGGTCTAATTTTTGCAATAATAGCAAGCGATTGTAGGACCCCAAAACCAACCTTAAATACATCCAGCATATTCTGGAAAGAAAAATAGCGGCGTAATTTTCCTGTAGCAATCGAATGGAAGCATACATCTAAGCCTGATTTTACAATCTGCTCATGCTCAATTCCATTTCCATCACCTATATAGTGAACTTCCCAGCCATCTTCAATAAAACGTGGAATCAAGAGAAGGTTGAGGGTCACGTGACCCACAGTACCTCCACCTGTAAAAACAATTTTTTTCATTAGTTACATAACTCCTCGTAGGTCTGCAAGAATACATCTCCACGCACTTCAAAGTTTGGATACATATCCCAACTTGCATTGGCAGGACTTAAGAGCACAACATCCCCTTCTTCTGCCGCTTCGAAGGCCTTCCGAGTTGCGTCCGCAATATCCTCAGCAGCAAGAGTTGGTACGCCTGCCTTGTCTGCTGCTCGCTGAACACGCGGGGCTGATTGACCCAGAATAACCATTTTCTTCAAACCGAGCAAATCTGGAACCAAGTCATCAAATTCATTGCCTCTATCCAAACCACCAGCAATCAAGATTACCTTACTATTATCAAAACCTGACAAGGCTTTTTGAGTCGCTAAGATATTGGTCGATTTACTATCGTTATAGAAGGTCACTCCCTTGATTTTACCAACCAATTGCAAGCGGTGTTTCACTCCACCAAAAGCAGACAAGCTTTCTTGAATAGCTTGGTTATCAACTCCCCACAACTTAGCAACAGCAATCGTTGCCAAGGCATTCTCAATATTATGAGTTCCTGGAACACCAATCTGGTCTGCATCCATGATGAACTCACCCTTGAAATAGAGTTTGCCATCTTGCAAATAGGCACCATCCACCGCTTCTTTGGTTGAAAACGGAAGAACTTTAGCCTTGGTTTTTTGAGCCAAATCCTTGGCTTCTTCTTGATTGAAGTTCAGAACAATCGTATCTTCTTCGGTCATCTGACGTTGAAGCATCCATTTGGCTGCCACATACTCTTCATAGGTTCCATGATAGTCAATATGGTTGGCACTCAAATTAGTAATAACTGCCACATTTGGACGAAAAACCTCTGTTCCCATCAATTGAAAAGAGGACAACTCCATTACCAAGGTATCATCCTTGGTCGCAGTTTGCGCGACAGAAGAGGCTGGATAGCCAATATTTCCACATAATTTTGCAGACTTATTTCCTGCATTTAGGGCTTCCGCAATCATGGTTGTAGTTGTTGTCTTACCATTTGACCCTGTAATTCCGATAATCGGAGCATCTGAAATCAGGTAGGCCAATTCAACTTCTGTCCAGACCGGTATGCCTTTTTCAAGGGCTTTTTCAACCATCGGATTATCATAGCGGATACCTGGGTTCTTAACCATAAGAGCAAAATCCTCATCCAACAACTCCAGCGGATGGCCACCACAAACCACACGAATTCCTTCCTCAAGAAGTCCTTGAGCTGTCGGATTTTCTTCAAATGGCTTACCGTCATTTACTGTTACAATAGCCCCTAAGGTATCCAATAGGCGAGCTGCCGATTCGCCCGACTTAGCCAAACCGAGCACCAAAACTTTTTTATTTTTAAACGTATCAATCATTTTCATAGTATATTTCCTTCTTAAACCTCTAGAATGGTTCAGACGCTTCCTATCCTGTTTAGAAATCCCAAACATTCTAACACTTTATTTTACCCTTTACATGAAGCTTTTTCAAGCCAAAGGGAGGGGAAAAGCTGGAATAGGAGTAAAATTCATCTTATTTGTCAATTCCTTATAAAAGTGGTAGACTTAAAACGAAAATATTTTATTATAAGGAGTATTATATGACAACTATAATCGATAGTTTATTCTATCCTTTGCTTTCTGCTTTGCCAGGCGTCATCCGTATGCTTGTCCTGGTTATCATTGCCTTTGTGTTGGCTGGTTTATTACGCAAGCTAACTCTAGCTGGTTTGAACAAAATCCAGTTCTCACAAAAATTACAAGAATGGGGTGTTATCAAGCCTGAAGATAATGGCCAAGCCCTCATCAAAACACTTGGTCAACTTGTTTACTTCCTTGTGATTCTCTTCTTCCTTCCATCTATCTTGTCTGGTTTGAATATCAGCAGCACGGTAGATCCAATCTCTAGCATGTTTGAGAAATTCTTTGCCTTTATTCCAAACATGATTGCAGCTGGTTTGATTATCTTTGTTGGAACTTTCTTCTGCAAATTTATCAAAGGTCTGTTGACTGGTGTCCTAGAACGTTTAGACATTGATGCATGGTATACTAAAGTTACTGATCAGGAAAAATTGCCATTTGACAGCAAACAAATCATTTCTGTCCTATCAACTGTTGTCTATGTATTGATCTTCATTCCGATCTTAACCTTGGCTTTGGAAACACTGGGTATCACAAGTATTTCTCAACCAATCGTTACCATTCTTAATCAAGTAATCGGTATCTTGCCAAATGTTTTGGTTGCCCTTATCTTGATTGCAGTTGGTAGCTTTGTAGCTAAATTGATTGGCAACCTTCTTGAAAATCTTCTTGAAACTGCCGGTATCAACAACTACTCTAAATACCTATTCGCTAAAGAAGAAGCTAACTTTGAATTGTCAGCTATCATTACTCAAGTCGTTCGCGCTATCATCATCGTTTTCTTCTTTATCCAAGCTATCCAAGTATTGAACCTTGAAGTATTTAATTCTGTTGGTTCTGCCCTACTTGCTTACCTGCCATCACTTATCAGCGCTGTTGCTATTGTTATCTTGGCAATCATCGCAAGCAATCTAGTAGCTAACTTCCTACAAAAAGTTACGGATAGCCCTCTTGTTATCACAATTGTACGCTACTTGATTATCGTATTTGCAGTCTTCATGGCTCTCGATCAATTGAAGTTTGCACAACATATCGTTCAATCAACCTTCACAATTGTTCTTGGTGCACTAGCAGTAGCCTTCGCCCTTGCCTTCGGTTTAGGTGGTCGTGACTTTGCTGCAAGACAACTTGAAAAATTAGAAAAGAAAATTGATAAAGAATAACCATTACAAATAGCCTGAACACTCGTTTGGGCTATTTTTATACCTTAAAATCCTGAGAAAAAAGGCCGAACCAACTGTCCAGCCTTTTATTCTATTATTAACTTATTTTCCTTTAGGAGAACTATCTAGATAGTGAATATCCCTCATAGCCCAGCCCCCAATGAAAATCATGATCAAACCAAGCCAGAAATTTGTAGAAAACTGCATGATTTTTAGAAATCCAAGAATGAGCGCGATAACCAGTACGACTAGCAAAAACACTGCTAAAATCAAATTGATAGTCCCCTTGACATTTTTAGGGGCTACAAAAATATAAAAGAGTACCAATAAAATCGCTAGGATGAGGTAAAACATAGCTCTTCTCCTCGGAATTATTCTTCAGTTGCTAATTTTTTCTTCTTAGCCGCCTTGTCGCGCTCTGCCTTATTCAAGATTTGCTTACGAAGACGGATTGACTCAGGCGTTACTTCCATGTATTCATCATCGTTCAAGAATTCTAGTGATTCTTCAAGAGTCAAGATACGCGGTGTCTTGATAACTGACGTTTGATCTTTGGTTGCTGAACGAACGTTGGTCATTTGTTTAGCAGTTGTGATGTTCACTGTCAGGTCATTTTCACGAGAGTTTTCACCGATAATCATTCCTTCGTAAACTTCAGTACCTGGGTTAACGAAGATTGTACCACGCTCTTCGATACGCATGATTGAGTAAGTAGTTGCCTTACCTTGATCGATAGAAACGAGGGCACCACGGTGACGACCACCGATCTCACCTTGAACAACTGGCAAATACTGGTCGAAGGTATGGTTCATGATACCATAACCACGAGTCATTGAAAGGAATTCTGTTGAATAACCAATCAACCCACGCGCAGGTACAAGGAAGACAAGACGAGTTTGGCCATTACCAGTTGAAATCATATCCAACATGTCACCCTTACGCTCAGAAAGGGATTGGATAACAGAACCTTGGTATTCTTCTGGAGTATCGATTTGCACGCGCTCGAATGGCTCCATTTTCACGCCGTCAATTTCCTTGATAATAACTTCTGGACGTGATACTTGTAGCTCATAGCCTTCACGACGCATGGTTTCAATCAATATAGACAAGTGCAATTCACCACGACCAGAAACAGTCCATTTGTCTGGCGAGTCTGTAGCTTCTACACGGAGAGATACATCTGTCTGCAATTCTGCCAAAAGGCGCTCTTCGATCTTACGTGATGTTACCCACTTACCTTCACGACCTGCAAATGGTGAGTTGTTGACCAAGAAGGTCATCTGAAGAGTTGGCTCATCGATACGAAGAACTGGAAGTGGCTCAACCGCATCAGTTGGTGTTACAGTTTCACCAACGAAGATGTCTTCCATACCTGAAACGGCAATCAAGTCACCTGCTTTTGCTTCTTGGATTTCTTTACGCTCAAGACCGAAGAAACCAAATAGCTTAGTAACACGGAAGTTTTTAGTAGTACCGTCTAGTTTTGAAAGGGTAACCTGGTCACCTACTTTAACAGTACCACGGAAGACACGACCGATACCGATACGACCTACGAAGTCGTTGTAGTCCAAAAGGGATACTTGGAACTGCAAAGGCTCATCTGAGTTATCCACTGGTGCAGGGATATGCTCAATGATGGTATCAAAGATTGGTGCCATTGTTTCTTCTTGGTCTGCTGGATTGTCAGACAAAGATGACGTTCCGTTGATAGCTGATGCATAAACTACTGGGAATTCCAACTGGTCATCATCTGCACCCAATTCGATGAAGAGTTCAAGCACTTCATCCACAACTTCTTCAGGACGAGCAGATGGCTTATCAATCTTGTTGACAACAACGATTGGTGTCAAGTTTTGCTCAAGGGCTTTTTTCAATACGAAACGGGTCTGCGGCATAGTACCTTCGTAGGCATCTACGACAAGGACAACACCGTCAACCATTTTCATGATACGCTCAACCTCACCACCAAAGTCCGCGTGTCCTGGTGTGTCCATGATGTTGATACGAGTACCGTTATAAGCTACAGCAGTGTTTTTAGCAAGGATAGTGATACCACGCTCTTTTTCGATATCGTTTGAGTCCATGGCACGCTCATCCAACTGCGTACGTTCATCAAGGGTTTGAGATTGTTTCAATAATTCATCAACGAGGGTTGTTTTTCCGTGGTCAACGTGGGCAATAATGGCTACGTTACGGATGTCTTCTCTAAGTTTTGTCATAATATCCTCTGTATCTTTTAATTTAACTAAAAAAGTATATCATAGATTGGCGAAAAAATCACAGATAATCACATTGTAAATGTTTTCAGATAGGACTTTGGAAGAAAAGGAAAAGAGATTGAAAACCAACCTCTTACAAAATATTCTCAAAATTATCGCGCACTTCTTGTGGCCAAACGCTAGATTGAACTTCACCGATATGTTTCTTACGAAGCAAGAACATGGCCAAACGGGATTGACCGATACCGCCACCAATCGAAAGCGGGAAGAGACCATTCAACAGGGCACGATGCCAATCAAATTCCAAACGATCTTCATCGCCTGTAATCGCAACCTGGCGCTTAAGCGCTTCTTCATCCACACGAATCCCCATTGAGGACAACTCAAAGGCTGAACCAAGTGCTTCGTTCCAAACCAAGATGTCCCCATTGAGACCTTTGTAGCCTGCTTCTGATGGGCTTGTCCAGTCATCATAGTCTGGTGCACGTCCGTCATGTGGTTTACCATCTGCCAGTTCACCACCGATACCGATTAGGAAAACTGCACCGTATTCTTTGGCAACCACATTTTCACGCTCTTTTGGTGTCAAGTCTGGGAAGTTCTTCACCAAGTCCTCTGTGTGGATAAAGGTGATTTTCTTTGGTAAAACAGACTCAATATCATAACGAGCTTCAACTGCCAATTCAGTTAGACGGATAGCCTTGTAAATCTGCTCCACTGTTTCTTTCAAGTAAGCTAAATTCCGACGGCCATCTGGGATAACCTTTTCCCAGTCCCACTGATCCACGTAAACTGAGTGAATAGGATCCAAGGAATCCTCGTCAGGACGAAGAGCCTTCATGTGAACAAAGAGCCCTTCTCCCTCATTAAAACCGAAACGAGCCAAGGTATGGCGCTTCCACTTAGCAAGTGAGTGAACCACTTCATAGGTCGCATCTGGAATCAGCTTCACATTAACGGTAACCGCATTCTCCACACCGGACAAATTATCCTGCATACCATCCCCGACACGACTCAAAATCGGTCCTTGCACTTCTACGATTTCTAGCTTGTCTTTCAAATACTGCGTAAATGTATTTTTGACGAAAGAAATCTCCTCTTGCTGATGAATGAAGCTCTTCTTCATACCCTACCTCCTTAAATTTATACACCTTATTATACTCTTTTTTACCCACTTGTAAAGTCTTTTTATTAAATATTCTGATAATTTAATGGAGGTTTTTCACTTCGGCTGACAGCACTTCTATCACACCCTCTGTCAAGCGTCTAGGACCACGCACCGCCCTGACACCCAAGTCCATCATGCGCGCTCTAGGAAGTACATCATCGGACAGCTGAGCAAGCAGTTCCACCTGCATGAGTTTCTTTTCTGTAGGAATGTCTGATTGTCCGTGATTTTCTAGATTCGCCCCCAAGACATGACAAACATAGCGAATGGCCTGTATAGGCGCCGTCACATATATGGCAACGAAGTCCCCAGCTTGAATGGTTGATTTTTGCGGCCAATAGACTACCTTATTTTCCGCAAACTCGGTATCAATATCATAGACCTTTGGATTGGCTGGAATAACCCAGTAATCAGGCCCTTGCTCCGCCTTGTAGGATTTTGGTCCTACCAGATAGCGACTCTTCTCAAGGAGGGCAAAAACCATCTGGTCCTCCACAGTATCATCCAGCAAGACCGACACCCAGGCTTTCTTTGACATATGGTAGGCAGGAAAGATGCCCGACTGACTCAGCAGCTCTGCTATTTCCCGACCGTCAACCTTGAGATTGACAATCTCCACCAGCTCCTGCGACCCACTCCCGTCCAACTTATCTCTCGGAATCTGACTGACCAAAGCGTACCACTTGTTATTGGCAGGGTGGCGAAAGGCCCCATAGGTCGGCAACTTGGCAAAGGGATAGTCAGGCAGGTCACCCCACTGCTCCTTGATTAGCTGGGCTAGGCGGTTGCTTTGGTCCTTGGAAAATGGCAGAGCGATACAACAAGCCTCCTCTACTCGATCCAAAATGGACTGATAGCTTTCTCTCACCTGCCCAACAAAAGCCCCAGCTGGCGCAGTCACCTGATGGGCGGTATAGACCTCCTCCATCTCACAATCCCAGACATAAGACGACAGCTGACCAGCCTCATCAACCTCCACCACCGCCTCAAACTGCCCCTCCATGAACACCTCACGGTAGGTATAATGATTGTCGGAGAAGATAAAACCGAAAGGGAGGAGGGAGGGGAGGTGGGCAATTTGTCTAGACATTTTAACTCCTTTAAAGTAATATATAGAGTAAGTATAACAAAATCTGTAAAAGAATTTATTGTGGAGGTCAAATCTTGTCAAAAAAAATTATTAGTGTAGTAGCTGCAGCAATAGAAAAAGATGGAAAAATATTTTGCGCTCAACGGCCTGAAGGAAAAAGTTTAGGAGGCTATTGGGAATTTCCTGGAGGAAAGCTTGAGCAAGGTGAGACTCCCGAAGAGGCTTTAATTCGCGAAATTAAAGAAGAATTTGATTCTGAAATTGAAATCATCTCCTTTCTCAATGAAGCATCTTATGAATATGACTTCGGTATTGTTACAATGAAAACTTACCGTTCAAAATTAGTCACTGGAAATTTAACATTATTAGAACACGAGGATTCTAAATGGCTTCCAATCGAACAATTAAATGACTTAGAATGGGCACCAGTAGATATTCCTGCCGTCAAATGTTTGCAACAAAAATAGAGATTCGCTGGAATCTCTATTTTTTATTTATCTGTCAAGTACTTATACAAGTTTGTCTCCACTGGTGAATCCAACTTAAATAACATTTGGACAACTGAATCTCCATTTTTCATTACTTCACTTGCACTATTTTCAACGTATGATAGTGGACCAAGATAATAAAATTCTCCACCTTCTGAATCATCTTTTATGACAAAAAGTTCTAACCTCAATCCATTTTCATTAGATTGAGTAATCGTCGATACATCATTAGAATCTAATGTACGTTTGTTCTTTGAAAACCACTTCAAAGTTGACTCATTTAGAAGTTCGTCATCGTATTTTATGGTATCACTAATATCCTCACTTTTATGGTAGGTGATGAAAATCGGACAAGAATTAGTGTCCTTATCAATTTTGTATCCACCAATATTTAAAGGTGGTTCGTCTTTTGCGACATTCATTAATTTAAGCACTTCACGTCGAGTGTATTTCTGACCAAGTGTGAAAATTTCAGGATAATCTTTCGATTTTAGAATCCCAGTTTCAATTACGTCAAAAAATAACTGTGCAAAGGTACTATTATTTTCTAGAGCTTGATTGACCTCTTTATTCAACCGATACATTTCCCCATCAAAATCAACTAACGGATCACTACCATATTTCTTTTGTTCCTGGGCTTTTAGAAATGATAGGTCCAATACTCTTGTTACCGAATCCAAAACATCTGTTTGAAAATCTAAATCATTCTCAATTATAAATTCAAACCATTTATCTGACGAAATTAGTCCCTCATTTTCGACAAGTAAGTTCAACAAATACAGTTCATGTTTTCGTTTGCCATTCAAGATTTCAAATGTAATAAAATTCAAAAATCGCTTTTCAACTTCTGATAGAAGGATCATCTCTTCTGAGAACTTATTGACAACATCTCCATAATTCTGAAAACTGGAGTTTTCAAAAAAGACTAGCGGATCAATGCTGTTTAATTTTACAAAATCCGATAGATATGGAATTCTACCCAACTTATTCTCTAAGTCTTTAAAAGCATCTCTTAAAATTTTAATTGATGAGAGTGTCGTATTTGTGATAGAAGAAAAAATTTGTTCTTTGGCAATCTTTTCAAAGTTAATTGTCGTCAATCCTTTTAATATATTGGGCTCTCTGACTTCACGACGATAATTGTCCTTGTTCATAGACTGGTCACCAAAGAGTGCTACCGGAATTAGATAGTTGTTTTGATAGTTTCCAATGAAATCAATTATGGTAACATATTCTTTGGAATCGTGCTTTCGCAAGCCTCGACCTAATTGTTGAATAAAAATGATACTCGATTGGGTATTACGAAGCATGACAACCTGGTTGACACTCGGAATATCAATTCCCTCATTAAAAATATCAACCGTCAGAATATAGTCTAAGTTTCCATTTTCTAAGTCTTGAACAACTCTCTGTCGTTCCTCTTGGCTATGTTCCCCAGAAAGAGCGCGTGTACGGAGTCCTCTTGCATTAAACTGCCCCTCTAGCTCTTTTGCTTCATTTACTGAAGAACAGAAAATCAATCCTTTTACCGCCTCACCACTTACTCCATAGTAAGCAATTTTTTCTAAAATATGATTGACACGTTGTTCAGAAACTAAATTTGAAAAAGTGGCTTTTTCATCAATTAATTGGCCATCAATCTTAATGTCTGAAACACCGTAGTATATAAATGGACAAAGCAAATCATTATCAAGTGCCTCTTGTAAACGGATCTCATAGGCAATATTATAGTCAAAAAGTTCATAAATATTTTGTCCATCTGTTCGCTCAGGTGTTGCTGTCATCCCTAAATAAAAATCTGGCTGAAAATAATTCATCACTTTTTTATAGGAGTCTGCACCAGCTTTATGAACCTCATCAATCAAAATATAGTTAAAGAAAGTTGGGTCAAAAGCTTGAAGGTTATCTGCTCTCGAAATCGTCTGAATAGTCGCAAAGATATACCTCTTCTGTGATATATCCATCCCACTCTTATATATACAGCCCTCATCATCCTCAAATCCTAACACCTTTTGAAAGTCTTTTAATGATTTTTGAAGAATTTGTTCTCGATGGACAATAAACAACATTCTATCTGGATTATATTGTTTGACATCAAAGGCAGAAAGATAGGTTTTACCTGTTCCAGTTGCACTGATGACCAAAGCTTTGTGAGCACCATTTCCCCTAACAGTTGCGAGGCCTTCCAAAGCCTGCTCTTGCATCTTGTTGGGACGAATGATTTCTTGGTAAGATGCTATTGACTCGTCCTGAATCGTTGCTGTACGTATCACTGTACTACGACGAGCCGCATAAGCATTGATTGCATCTACATCTAAAACCATTGATTTTTCCCAAATACGCTCAAACTCTTCTTTTGCATTCTGGATAAAATCACCGTTATGTGTAGAGGTCAACTTCACATTCCACTCATAGTTAATTTTCAAGGCCGTATGAGTTAAATTGGAACTACCAGAAATGATAACTTGTTTATATTTTTGCTCAAATAGATAAAACTTAGCATGCATTTGCATATTGACTGGTGTTATCCGTACTTGGACATTTTTCAGTTTAAGCAATTCCTTCATCGCTATGGGATCGTTGAAATCCAGATACGGAGAAATTAAAATTCTCCCCCGAACTCCCTCATCTGCCAAATCCGATAATTGACTTTTAATCAGGGCGAGTCCAGACTGAGTAATAAAAGCCACACTGAAAGCAAAAGATTTAGCTTTGCTTAACTCTTCTTGAATATCATTTAAGACATAACGATGAGTCTCTGTATCATTTATTAAAATTTTAGGCGAATAGACCCCTTCTTGAAAAATCTCTCTATCGATAAAACCATATTGTAAGGAGTGAAGAAGGTGGTCTTGGAATAAGTTGTTGTTGGACATGATATTTTCCTGTATACGTTTGTTACAAATTAATAACTTGAATCTATCTAAAGATTAAAAGAAGCACCTGTAAATTTTCCATTGTTGCTATGTTAATCAATCACTAGAATTTAACATCCATTTAAAATGTTTGATTACATTATTTCTCCAATTTTCCCCCCAACTCCTCGTACATCCTCTCACTCAATAAATCATTCTGACCATTCAAGAGGAGATTTTCAAAGAAGGCGGTTAAAAAGTCTGAGCGTTTATTGACTAACTTAGCATTGTCAAGTACAAGGGCATCTCGAAAGTATTTGGCATGTTTTTGAAAAGGCTCGTTATCAATCTCGAATCCAAGTGAGCGAAGGTATTTGATAAGAAATACAGTGATTGTTCTAGTGTTCCCTTCTCGAAATGGATGGATTTGCCAAATTCCTGAAATAAAGGATTGGATATGGGCAACAATGGCTTGTTTATCTAATCCAGCATAAGAAAAATCTCTTTCTTGCTGAAAATCATAATCCAAAGTGGCAACAATCAAGGGAAAATCTGAATAAATCACAGCATCCCCCTTTAAAACTGGCTCATTTTTTGTAATGTTAACCGTTCGATACTCACCAATTGGAATACTGCTATCAAAAATATCCTGAAAGAGCTCCTTGTGGATATGTAAGAGAGTAGTTGGTCGCAAGCTAAAACCATTTTGGGAGAGCATTTCAACAATTCGGAGAGAGACAATATCTGCCTCTTGCGTACTGGCGTCAGTTGACTGGTGGTATTTCGTAATTTCCTGATACACCTGCTCATAAGTGTACTCTCCACGAGCTTGCCTATCCGCTAACTCCTCCATATAAACAGACGGAGTCAACCCATCCACTTTTTGAAGACCAAAACCAGTTTCCCAGAGTTCTTGCTTGGCTTCGTAGGAAAGATTGGGATTATCGATATTGTAGGTTGGTTGCATAGACTCCTCCTGTTTGAATTTCTAGCCTTATTATACCACAAAACCCAGCCTTTTAAGGCTGGGCATTTGTTTAATCTAGTGTGGCTAAAATCAGCTTGAGACTAGGAAACGACACCGCAGACAGTACTTGAGTACGGCAAGGTGAGTTGACGAAGTATCAAGTGGTTTTAGACCACTAGACCAGTTTCTTCATCTCTTCAATCCGTCCTACTGTCGCATCGTATTTTGCTTGGTAGTCGGCTTGTTTTTCTTTTTCTTTTTCAACGACTTCTGGTTTGGCGTTGGCAATGAAGCGTTCGTTGCTGAGTTTTTTGCCGACCATGTCTAGTTCTTTTTGCCATTTGGCGAGTTCTTTATCTAGTCGAGCCAACTCTTCTTCTACGTTGAGGAGGTCGGCTAGTGGCAAGAAGATTTCAGCACCGGTAATAACGGCTGACATGGCTAGTTCTGGTGCAGCGATGCTTGAGCTGATTTCCAGATGTTCTGGATTGGTAAAGCGTCGGATGTAGCTTTCATTTGCCTTGAAGAAGGATTCAAGCTCAGTATCCGCTGTCTTAATCAAAATGGTAATCGGCTTAGAAGGGGCAACATTCACCTCTGCTCTGCTATTTCGCACCGAACGAATCAAGTCCTTGAGGCTTTCTACTCCCTTGTGGGCTTCCGCATTTTCAAATGCTGGGTCGACAACAGGGTAAGCTGCCACCACGATAGAGCCTTCTGCATACTGGGCAAAGATTTCTTCCGTCACGAACGGCATGATAGGGTGGAGGAGACGAAGGATTTGGTCCAGCGTGTAGAGAAGGACAGAGCGGGTCATGACTTTCTCAGCCTCGTTGTCGCTGTAAAGCACTTCCTTGGTCAGCTCGACATACCAGTTAGCGAACTCTTCCCAGATGAAGTTGTAGAGGATGTGACCAGCCACACCAAACTCGAACTTGTCGAAGTTTTCAGTAACCTTGGCAATGGTTTCGTTGAGGTTGTGGAGAATCCAGCGGTCCGTCACGTTACCAGCCTGACCTGCTGCGACTTTAGCTACATTCTCAAGCGCCGCATCCAAGGTCAAACCTTCATTGTTCATGAGAATGTAGCGAGAAATGTTCCAAATCTTGTTGATGAAGTTCCAAGAAGCATCCATCTTCTCATAAGAGAAGCGGACATCTTGACCAGGAGCAGAGCCGTTTGACAAGAACCAACGCAAAGCGTCCGCACCGTATTTCTCGATGACATCCATTGGGTCAATCCCGTTTCCGAGCGACTTGGACATCTTACGACCTTCTTCATCACGGATCAAACCGTGGATCAGCACGTTCTTGAATGGTTGACGGCCTGTGAACTCAAGCGATTGGAAAATCATCCGCGACACCCAGAAGAAGATGATGTCGTAGCCTGTTACCAAGGTTGAGGTTGGGAAGTAACGCTGGAAGTCCGCCGCGTTTTCGTCAGGCCAGCCCATGGTTGAGAATGGCCAAAGGGCAGAGCTGAACCAGGTGTCTAGGACATCCTCATCCTGTACCCAACCGTCACCTGCTGGAGCCTCTTCTCCGACGTACATTTCGCCAGATTCGTTATACCATGCTGGAATCTGATGACCCCACCAAAGCTGACGCGAGATTACCCAGTCGTGTACATTTTCCATCCATTGCAGGAAGGTATCGTTGAAACGTGGTGGGTAAAATTCTACTTTATCAGCTGTGTCTTGGTTGGCAATGGCATTCTTAGCCAGTTGGTCCATCTTAACAAACCATTGGGTTGACAAGCGTGGCTCGACTACCACACCAGTACGTTCAGAGTGTCCAACGGAATGTACTCGGTTTTCGATTTCCACAAGGGCTCCAAGTTCTTGCAACTTCGCAACCGTTGCCTTACGAGCTTCAAAGCGGTCCATACCTGCAAATTCGCCTGCGAGCTCATTCATAGTGCCGTCGTCATTCATAACGTTGACTTGTGGCAGATTGTGGCGTTGACCTACGAGGAAGTCATTTGGATCGTGGGCAGGCGTGATTTTCACAACCCCTGTACCAAATTCTGGATCTGCGTGCTCATCCGCAACGATTGGGATTGGCTTATTGACGATTGGCAGGATAACGTTTTTGCCAATCAAGTCCTTGTAACGTGGGTCTTCTGGGTTAACCGCAACCGCAACGTCACCGAACATGGTTTCAGGACGGGTTGTCGCAACTTGAAGGGCACGAGAACCATCTTCCAACATGTAATTCATGTGGTAGAAAGCACCTTCTACGTCCTTGTGGATAACCTCGATATCAGAAAGAGCAGTTCTGGCAGCTGGGTCCCAGTTGATGATAAATTCACCACGGTAGATCCAGCCTTTTTTGTAGAGTTCCACAAAGACCTTGCGAACGGCTTTTGACAAGCCTTCGTCCAGCGTGAAGCGGTCACGTTGGTAGTCCAAAGACAGCCCCAACTTGCCCCACTGCTCACGAATGGTCGCTGCGTACTCATCCTTCCATTCCCAAACTTTGTCGAGGAATTTCTCACGACCAAGATCATAACGGGTCACGCCTTGCTCCCGCAAGCGTTCCTCAACCTTAGCCTGAGTGGCAATCCCCGCGTGGTCCATACCTGGAAGCCAGAGAGTGTCAAAGCCCTGCATCCGCTTTTGGCGGATAATAATATCTTGAAGGGTGGTATCCCAAGCGTGTCCCAAGTGCAACTTACCTGTTACGTTTGGCGGCGGAATGACGATAGAATAAGGCTTGGCCTCCGCATCGCCTGACGGCTTAAAGACATCTTGGTCCAACCAAGTCTGGTAACGACCAGCCTCAACCTCGGCTGGATTGTATTTTGGTGATAATTCTTTTGACATTATTTTTTCCTCTAATTCCTTAGTTTTTTCTTTACTATGTTACTAATTCTAGAAATATTCTTACGATACCTAAAATATAAGATAGGGTGTCTAAAAAACTCTTTGGGTCTGTTTTTTCGTACTAATCTTTTCTGATATTTTTTATATTTTTTTCTTAACCTTTTTAAATCAGTCGAATCATAATCATATTGATAAAACTTTGCTTCCATTTTAGATATTCTATTAGAAAGCATAACACCCTCTTTATACATCTTGTTCTTAGTTCTTGTCAGTCTTTCAAGTTCACGAACATAATCATCATCAATAGAATAAAAATTACTAAGATAAGACCACTCATATATAAATATAAAGACAAAACTCATTACACTATATAATATATTTTGTAATTGTTTGAACTCTGTTCCCAAAACATAAAAAATAAATAATGAAGGAAAAGCATAGAATAGTATAAAAATCGTAAGTTTTTCATTATTATTCTTTGACGGATTCTTTACAATAATTTCTGTCATCGTTTTTTGTAGCAACAAGAAAATACAAGAGATTATAGAGAACAAAAAATAAATTGACTGAACCCAATCAGAGTTAGGGAAATTTGTCTGTTTACTCACAAAATAACATGCCAGTATAGATAAAATGATTAAAGTAAATTTAAGAAGGTTATTGAATAAAACCGACGGTCGAAATATTATTTCTTGCTTTGATCTCTCCCAATTATACTTTAACAACAACTCTATAAACAATGATAGCTTTTCATAATTGATATTATCCTCTGTTTCCTCTATCAAGTCCCAAATATGACCCTCTCGCATAAAGTAAACTTTATTATTCTTGAAATCCATCCTTTTACCATAAGGATTTATATGAGTTTTTAGCTTTAAAATTGCTTCTTTTTTATTTTCTTCACTAGCTAAATCTTTTGCAATTAACTTAAGCTCTTTACGCCACTCTGAACGTTCTTTAGTTATATAATCTAATTTATTTTTTTTAGAGTTATTAACAAATACTAGTACGGCACTAAAAATAGTTCCTACTCCAAAAGCACTTAGTAAAGCAATAATATTTTCTATTGTCAATTAGTCACTCCTCTCTAATCCCCCACCAACTCTATCTTTATCCCATCTGGATCTTCTAAATAGAGGGCGTAGTGGGCTGGTCCTCCTGCGTGGGGATAGCGGTCGTCGTAGAGAAGTTTGACTCGTCTGGTCAACAATTCTTTCCGCCATTGGTCAATCTCATCCGGTGTTCCCGCATGAAAAGCTAGATGATTGAGACCTGTACGGCACCGGTGATAACCTGCCTCTAGGAAGTCCTCTGGCGTTTGGACAAAGACCAGATACTGCTCTGGTCTTGACATAGGATTACTGTTTTCGCTTTGCTCAAACTGCATCAATGGCTCTAAACTTTCCTTCGTCGCTAGCGACTTGGAGTCATAAAGAGCCATAGAAAATCCCCCTTCCCACTCCTGATAGAGCGAGTAGCCCAGCTTGGTCAGGAGTAAGTCGTAAAATGCACGCGAAGTTTCCAAGTCAGAAACGTAAATCTCAACATGATGTAACATATTTCTCCTTTCCAAATGAAAATCCCTGCCTAGACTTGCTAGACAGGGACGAAGTTATTCCGCGGTACCACCCTTGTTCAGATAATTTATCTGCACTTTGCTTATTCGATTCACATCATCAGCAACCAGTTTTGACATTTGTGCGGATTTCTCAGTAGCACCGCTTCCTGTGACAAATGGGGCTCAAAACACCTCTGAATGGCTTTATTGTAACAAATTGCACCTTGAAAAGCAAGCGATTTAAGCTTTCAAGTCAATCCCTTTTTCTTTCAACTGCTTGATAGTTGCTGGACCGATACCTTTAAGAGCCAAGAGCTCTTTTTCTGTATGGTTTGCAAAATCCGCCACAGATTGAATACCTGCTTCATAGAAGGTTTCCAAACGTGCTGCTGCAATACCTTCCAACTCAGGAAGTGCCAAAAAGTCTTCCAATGAAGCCGCTGAAGAAGTCACCTCTGCTACAACTTCTTTCACTTGTTCTACAGCATGCTCTACTACAGCCTCAGCCTTATGAGCAACTGTCTCTACTACTTCTGTCGCTCTTTCAACCCCCACACGCCCTACACGTTTCAAGTCTGCCAATTGTTTCTTCAATAATTTTTTACGATTTACATTTTTCTTTGCCAAGATTTCTATCCTCTCTTTAATAATGTCTTTGGCCAAATAAGCCATCTGGTAAATCATGGAAGCTCTTGCCAGCATGATAGTTGGCAAATTTCCCCTGGATAAAACGATAAGCATCTAGCTTACTTTCGTAACGGATGTAGGCATCCGCCGCACGCTCATCCTTATCCTCTTCCAATACACGACGGCTTTCTTCTACCGCCATCTCATTTACCATAACCTGAGTATTGACCCAGGCTTCAAATTCTTTTAAAAATTCTTGTTCTTTCGTCATTATTTTCCTCTTTCGTCTGCTTCGATTGAAACACACCGCTATATTATACCATATTTTTTAGAAAACACAAGAAAAGCCTAACTGCAACACAGTTAGAGCTCTCCTTCTTACCATGTAAATTGATATACTGTCTCAGATAAGAATTCCTCATCTTTTTCTAGCAAAATAGAACCAAAACCATCTAGGTTGCAAGCATTTGGCAGAGCCTGGCATTCCAAGCTAAAGGCACCATGGTAGGTAGCCAAAGCTTCAACAGGATAATTGTAGGTGTAGATGACCACTGATGCCTGATTGGTTCGCACAGCAAGTGTAATCTGCCCATCCGGGCTGACAACTTCAACCGGAACCTCTACCTGCTCCAAAAGCCATGGATGGTCGTAACCTTTCACAAGGATATTCTGAGGGTGCTGGCTATCAAAGCCCTGTGCAAATTTTGCTCTCTCCCTAAAATCAAACGGCGTTCCCGTCACATCCTCCAAGACACCTGTTGGCAGATTATCCTCACCAAGCGGAGCATAGCGGTTGGCTGCAATCCGAATCTCATGGTCTGCTACTGACTGCTGAAAATCCCCCGTTAAGTTGAAATAGATGTGATTGGTCGGATTGAAAATCGTATCTTTGCTAGACACCGCCCGGTAATCTACCGTCAACTCATTCTGGTCTGTTAGACCATAAATAGCCTCAACCCTCACATCTCCTGGAAAACCATTGAAACCATCTTTTAGGACAATCCCAAAGGTAACTTGATTTTTTTCATGGTCAAGAGCAACATCCCAATACTGTTCATTTGCCGTGTCAATCCCACCATGCAAGGTTCTGCTAGGTTCATTTTCTGTGAACTGATATCTTGTTCCCTTTATCTCAGCATGAGCACCTGAAATACGCCCCGCTACTGGGACAATGCTTGAACCAGGGTACAAATCTGTCTTACGGTAATCATCATCCGACTTGGCAGCCAAACTGACATTCCGTAGACCGCCATTTTCATCTACTGGCAAAAGCACTTCTACCACTCTGGCACCAAAATCAGTCAGAGTGACCTGCATGCCATTCTTATTTTTCAAGCAATAGAGCTTCGCTTGTTTACCAAATTCTTTTACTTCAATCATCGCTTTTCCTCACAACATCAAATGAGGGGAGGCAATCAACTTGCTTCCCCTCAGGATACTTAAAGCCTATCTAAATAGATGACTAATTTGTATATCTTACGATTAGACTTTAGAATTGTCCTCGATTTTCCAATTTCTAAGCTCGGGCTGAAACAGTCACTTGAACTTCCCTCGCTCTCCTATTTCTAGGCTCGGGCTGAAAAACTCCACTGGAGTTTTTCACTCATCCTCATCGCTTGTTAGTAGGCTATTGACGTGAACAAGGTTGCTTGTACCGAATTCCACATAGTCAACTGCTTCACCTAGCAAGACACCGTTCAAGAAACCGATAACCATAGGCATATTCATACCTGCATAGAGGTCAAACTGCCCACCGTCAATCAATTTACGGGAAACAACGTTGGCTGGTGTTCCGCCCAACAAGTCAGCGAATACAACAAAGTCATCTAAATTAGCAACTGTTTCTTCAAATTTCTTCTGGAAGTCTTCTGGACCTTCTTCTGGCAAGAGGCCTACTGTATAAATGTCCTCCTGAGGACCCATAATCATCTCAGTAGATTTTTTCAATTCCTCACAGAAGAGACCGTGACTTACTAAAATTAAATTCTTAGCCATATCTTACGCCATACCGAATACGAAGTGACCGATTGCAGAAAGTCCAACTGCAAGTGCGATGATAATCAAGATAGCTTTAGTAGAAGTCATGCCTTTACGACCAAGGAGCCAGAATACAAAGCCTGTGAAGATAGCAGGTACCAAACGTGGGAAGATAGTGTTGAGCAAGTCTTGAACATCAATCACTTTTTCACCAACAGTTGGAGCCCAAGAAACTTCAAAGTTGATCATTGTTGCAATCAAAGCACCCAACATGAACACACCGAGTACAGAAGCTGCATCAACAAGAGCAGTCAAACGGTCGCGCATTGTTGTGATCAGTTTAGTACCTTCTTTATAGGCAATTTCCAATTGTTTCCAACGGAAGATGTCATAAACAACTGCTACAGCCACCCATAGGAAGATACCAACTGGTGAACCTTGACTAGCCATAGTCGCTGCAACAGTACCCATGATTGCTGGAACCAATGAACCAAAGATTGAGTCACCGATTGGTGCAAATGGACCCATCAAACCAGTCTTGATACCGTTTACCGCATCTTTAGAAGCAACACCGTCGCTTTCTTCCAAAGCCAAGTCAATACCTGTGATGATGGTATGGAAGAATGGTGAAGTATTGAAGAATTGCGTATGCAATTTCATCATTTCTTTCAATTCAGGTGTGCCGTCTCCGTACATTTTACGAAGCTGTGGCAAGATCATGTAAAGGTAACCTGAACCTTGCATGCGTTCATAGTTCCAACCAAGTTGGTAAGTGAACAAGCTACGTTTGTTAATCTGATTAAAATCTTCTTTTGTTAATTTGTAATTAGATTTCGTCATCGTCAATTTCCCCACTTTCTGAATTTGATGGAGCAACTACTGCTACTTTTTGGCTGTTGATATAGTGTAAAACTGAAAGGAAGATACCAACAATTGCGATACCAATCATTGACAAGCCTTTGAAGTTGTTTACAAATGCTACACCAGAATCTTCTGGAAGTGTACCAACGATGCCAGCTACAGCGCCACCCAATGCAGATACGTTACCGTAAAGAACAGTCAACATAGCTGTAAGGGCAAAACCAACTGCCAAGTAGTGAAGGTTGCGTTTAAGAGGAAGGTAGTGAAGAAGGATAGCGAAACCAAGACCTGGAAGCATACGAGCAGCCAATGTCAAACCGTTTGCAACCCATTGATATTGTTGGATAGCTTGTACCATTGCATCTACGAATTCACCACCGAATGCAAGAGCAAGAAATACAGGGAGTGCACGAGAGAGTGCCCATGGGATAGCACCGAGAAGGTAGTTACGTTCGATTGCTGCGTAATCAAATTTTTCAACAGCTGCATCCACACGGTGTGCGAAGTAAGTAGTTGAGAAACGACCAGCAATATCTGTATAGACAAGGAGCGCTGCTACTGGAACCGCGATTGTTGCTACAGCTAATTCAGGATCAATACCTTGTGATACTGAGAAGGCTGTTGCAAGAACTGCACCAGAAGTTGCGTCGATACGAGATGCACCACCGAAAGTACCCACACCGAGTACCATCAATTGAAGAGATGCTCCAATTGTCAAACCAGTTGCCAAATCACCCATGATCAAACCAGAGATGAAACCTGCAAATACAGGTGAACCAGCTGACGATACAATTGTCAACTCATCACAGATTTGATAAGCTGAGTAGAGCGTTAGAAGTAATATTTGCCACCATTGCATAATAGTGATCCTCCTTTAAAATTTTTCAAAAATATCCGAAGTTTATCTGACCTTATCCAAGAGTGGCATAAAGTCTTTTGGCGTGTCGCCTGGTACCATTTGAGCGATCAATTTCACTCCTTTAGCAACCAAGGCATCAAAGTCCGCAATGTCCTTGTCTACAACGTTAATAGAGCGAGTAACAGAGCGAGTTTCTGGTGATTGAGACATATTACCTACGTTCAATTCTGCCAATTCCACTCCATATTCAACTAAGCGGAGGAAGTTTTCAGGACGACGGGCAACAATCAAAAGACGTTGGCTATCGTACTTACCTTCCTTAATGTTGTTAGCAGCTTTTTCTATTGGTAAAATAGATAGTTTTACTCCTGCAGGGCACGCTAATTTCAAGCCTTGCTTTTCAATATCATTTTGAGCAACAGCGTCATCAATAACCATGATCCGACTAATATTTAACTTTGTCGTCCATAGGTTAGCAACTTGACCGTGGATCAAACGACCATCAATACGTGTAGCAATAATTGCCATACAATATTCTCCTTTTCTTCATAAATCTTTCTGTTAGACACTCTCAAGGGAGTACCTATACTTCTTTATAAACGGGTTCCTGTGAAAAGCTAATCTTCTCTCTATACTGTCCTTCCGTCTCAAAGACGACTATTTCATTTTCTCCTTTCTTTAAGTATCCTTTTGGTATATAGAGATAAAGGATTGGACCTTTTTCCCAGAAACGTCCGATATTTACATTGTTAACAAATACAACACCCTTACCAAAACCTGTCATGTCCAAGTAAGTGTCTGCCAGGTCTTCTAGTTCAAACTGGTAGCGATAGAAGGCTGGTTGCCCCTCCTGCCACCCTTTTGTGAAGTCTAGTCCAGAAATATCATCCAGTGGCAATGGGTACATATCCCAATTACCAATGTAGTGCAAGTCTGCTATGGCACCACGACCCAAACCTTTGGATTGTGTCGGTGCAGTCAATTTATGACCGTAATTGACTCGTCCCATGTTTTCAACTAATACTGCTAGTTCAACCTGGTTAGACTGGAACTCTAATTCAATATCTTCACCAATTTCTGTCTGATACTGGGTTGTAACCAAACGACCATCGGCATAGACCTGAATACGATCTCGAGCATCAATGACACGAAGTCGCTCTGCCTCATCCTTATCACGTTCTAGCCGTGTTTTATAAAGAATATAGCCTGTCGATTGACCCAACTCTTCCATATTTTTTGGATAGAAGCTAGACGAGTAATCGCTTACATTTTCTGCTGTAGAAAATAGACCAACCTTGTCCTTTAACTCTACTGCTGGATATGCCTTGGCTTCCTTAACCAGTGGCTCCGCATAGGACAAATCAGGATAGGCTTCTTTCATACGTTTTTGTAAGGCATAGAATTTCTTAGTTGGGTTACCAGCCTCATCTAAAATCGCATCATAGTCATAAGAAGTCACCTGTGGCAAATCAATCTGACCCCGAGCCGAGCAACCATTCATGAAGCCAAAGTTGGTTCCTCCGTGGAACATATAGAGGTTAATCGAACCTAACTCAATACATTCCATAACAGCGTCAACCATCTCATCTGGATCGCGACGAATAACTTCATCACCCCAGCGGTTAAACCAGCCATCCCAGAACTCCATACACATGTAGGGCCAATCTTTGCCATATTCATTAAAGAAAGCCTGCATGTTTGCAAAGTTTTCTCTAGCTCTCGAACCAAAGTTACCTGTCACAAAGATGTCGTCTTCTATCAAGGTCCCTGCTCGTAGAGTTGCCCGCCATGCACCATCAGAAGTGAAGAGCGGAGCTGTCAAGCCATGATTCCTCATTAAACCTGCTACAGCCCTCAGGTATTCCTTATCCTCACCATAGGAACCATATTCGTTCTCTACCTGGAACATAAGGATATTGCCACCTTGTGCGAGTTGGAACTTGGCTAATTTAGGAAGAAGAGAAGCGTAATATTCATCTAAGTGCCTTAGGTAGCGCTCATCATGCGAACGAACCCTCAGCTCCTCCTGAATCAGCCAAGCGGGGAGACCTCCCCATTCCCACTCGGCACAAATATATGGGGAAGGGCGAACGATAGCATAAAGCCCCAAATCCTGCGCCAGCTGTAAGAAGCGCTCCAGATCCAGTATCCCTTCATAGCAAAACTCCCCTTTTTTAGGTTCGTGCATATTCCAAGGAACATAGGTTTCAACCGTATTAAAACCTAAAGCTTTTAAGTTATACAAGGAATGGTACCAGTCATCAGGATGCACTCGGAAATAATGAATGGCCCCCGATAGAATTTTAAAGGGTTGATGATCTAAGTAAATTTGATCTTTTATATAGAACTCTGTCATCTCGTCACCTTTATAATTATATACCTTTCTGTTAATATAATAACACTTTTTACTGGTTATGTCCACTACTTTTTTGAAATTTTTTTGAAATATTTTACTCTATTTGCCAAATCCTTGATTTGAAAGGGTTTTACAGCAAGTTTTTTTGATTTTTCAGTTATATATTTTGATTTTTCAGTCTTCATTTAGTATAATAATCGCTAGAAAGGAAGTTATAAAGATGAAAGTACCTAAGTATCAACTTATACAGAATGACTTACGTCAGCAGATTATTTCTGGTAAATTTGAAAATGGCGATAAATTTTACACAGAATCTGAATTGACAAAACTATTTAACGTTAGCTCTATTACGGTTATCCGTGCTGTGAATGAATTGGTTAAGGATGGCTACCTGATTCGGCAACAGGGCAAAGGAACCTTCGTTTCCCGTTCCCGCAAAGGGCGCTTGGTAGAATTCTCCGATATTGAAGTTTTCTCAATGGATAAGGATACCGTTGTCGTGCTCTCTTGTGAAAAAGGCAATGACCCTGACATTCTTGAAAAACTCAACCTAGACAAGAATGATTTCTACTATAAGATTGTTCGTGTGCGTTCAGCAGAAAATACACCATACATCTTCCACAATTCCTATATCCCTCAACGATATATTCAAAATCCGGATGCTCCACTAGAACATTATCAGTCTATCTACCAACGATTCAAGTTGGACTACAATATCCATATGTCTGAGGAACCTTTTGTTGAAACAAATGAAATTGTTAGCCCTTGTCCAAAAGACGTTTCAAAACATTTGAATTTAAAAGCAACAGAACCTGCAGTTCTTCAAAATAAAACAACCACTCACAGCGCAAGTGGCGAAATTATGGAATATACTGAAACCTACAAGCACTGGAAATACTACAAATTCGAAATCACGGCTAACCACCGTTAAATGCAAAAACGCAGACTTAACCATCTGCGTTTTTTCTATTTCTGATGAATAATCTTATAACGAAACTGATCCGCTCTAGCAATACTCAATGTAAACTCAATTATCCTATTTTTATCATTGTAGGTTTTTCTCACCAAATGAAGAACTGGACTGTTGTTAGGAATACTTAACATCTTTGCTTCATTATCCAAAGAAATACTTGCATAAAATTCTTCTTCTGCCAAACGAATGGTTTGGTCATAATCTTCTAAAAACAATTCATACAAGGGTAACTCCATCATTCTATCCGCAGATAAACTCGGAAATAGAGAGGCAGGAACATAGGTCCTCTCTAGCATCATTGGGATCTCATCAGCCAGACGAAGGCGTTCTATTTCAAAAACCTCTTCACCCTTACGCAACTGTAGATGTTGAGCAAGATAATCAGTAGCTGGAACAGTCTGAAAAGACAGAATTGAAGTTCGGGGTTCCTTACCAATCTTTCTCATCTGGTCCGTGAAACTGTAGGACTGGGATAAATCAACAGCAGTATCCAAGATTTCTGAAACATAAGTTCCCTTGCCATGTTTCTTATAGACTAAGCCGCGCTTTTCCAACTCCTGCAAGGCTAGGCGAACGGTAATGCGACTGACCCCGTGTACCTGTGTCAATTCCCGCTCCGAAAGCAATTTTTCATTTGGAACCATCCTCTCACGAATAGCAACTTCTAGTTCATCGACTAACTGCAAATAAAGGGGTTTGTCATCAAATTGACCACTCATAGTATCCTCCTTTCGAATCTGCAAAATCTCTCACCATTATTTTACAACAAATTCACTATATTAACAAGATGTTATTGAGCTTTGATTGATTCCAAATGAAAAAGAGCTGAGCAAGAACCGAAAATGGAATATGATTATAAGAGGGTCACTTCGTCAGGAAGAGTAATGGTCTCCTTGCCTTGTTTATCCATCACTAAAATTGTCGATGGATAGAAGGGATCAAAACGACTATTTAAATCTAGGGCAATAGCATTTCTATAACCCTCTTGAGAAAAGACTAGCGTAATCTTCCCCTTCCTATTTTTGATGGAAAAACGAATCACATTTTTTAATGGAATAACTCCTTTTAAATAGTTATCAATAAAATACCAAAAACTATCAATCACTTCACCAGGAAGTGAGGTTACAACTCCAAAACTGGCGTAACGGCCATTGGTTTGATTAAATGCCATGTTTTACTCCTAATTAAATGGTAAGAAAAAAACCTGCAAAACAGGATTTTCTTTTCTAACTTTATCTACTTCTCAGTTCTAAATAGCGTTTGTACCAGATATTGACATAGGCTGGAGAGAAGGGACCACGTTGATTGTTGATCCAGTCCACTAGAATCTTGACATTTTCCTTCAAAATAAAATCAATATCATCTGAATACTTCATAGCCTTGCGATGACGCTCGTATTCGTCCACATCCAAGAGCCTCTTTTCGCCATCAGCAAAGACCTTGACATCTAGGTCGTAGTCGATGTACTTAAGAGCTTCGTTGTCTAGAACAAAAGGACTAGCAAGGTTACAATAGTAAGAAACACCGTTCTCACGGATCATTGCAATGATATTAAACCAGTATTTTTTATGAAAATAAACGATTGCTGGTTCTCTCGTTACCCAACGTCTGCCATCATTTTCAGTCACTAAGGTGTGGTTATTGACCCCAATAACAGCATTTTCCGTTGTTTTTAATACCATGGTGTCACGCCAAGTGCGATGAATTTCACCGTCATGTTTATAACTTTGAATAGTAATAAAGTCGCCTTCTTTTGGTAATTTCACTTTGTTACCAACTTTCTACTATTACAATTTATCTTGACTATTATACCATATTTTTTCAACCTAGGCGAAGATTTTTCTCAGAGATATTCACGAATGGCTGTTTTTATTGCATCAAAATCAAATCCTTTGCGGGCCAAAGCCTGTGTCAAACGTTGTTTTAGCTCATATCCCTCATATTCTCGACTGTATTTCCGATACTGCTTATCCAGCTCCTTGGCAATCAAATCTGCTTCATTTTCTTCATCTGAGGTCAATTCTAATGAACCAATACTCTGTTTGGCAAGCTCATAGGAAAAGCCCTTTGTTATCAATCCCTGAATTAACTTATCTTGTAAAGCACGCAGGGGCAATTTAGCTTGGTACTTTCGACATAATTTTTCTGCAACCCTTTCAGCCAGATCTGAAAAATCAATCTCAGCCAGTCCATCTTCAATTATTGATTTCGAAATTCCCTTCATCATCAATTTTTGACGAAGCATAGCAGGTCCCTTGTCACCATTCAAGCCATTCTGACGGATATAGGTTTCTACATAGGCTTTATCGTCAATCCACCTATCTTCTTCCAAATTAGCAACTATTTTTAGAGCAGTGGCTCCTGCAATCTCATATTTTTCCAGATAATCCAATACTTCTTTTTTTGTTCTCTGCTTGAAGGAAATGAAATACAGGGCTAAATTTTTCCCATAGGAAAATTGGGCAAAATCCCGAATGGCTTGAAATTCCTCTTCTGTGATGTCCTTGTCCTTACTGAGCATGAAGCGAACAATGGTATCTTCTGTGATATAGGTGTTTTCCTGTCCTTCAACTTCTAAGAGATAGAGCCGTTTTTTCTTTTCGATTTTTGTAATTCTCATTCTTTCATTATACAGGAATTTTCGGTAAAATAATAATATGAATTTACAAGTAAACCAACGAATTCCCTTGAAAATCAAGCGAATGGGTATCAATGGCGAAGGTATTGGCTTTTATCAAAAAACGCTAGTCTTTGTTCCTGGTGCCCTCAAGGGAGAAGAAATCTATTGTCAAGTAACCTCTGTTAAACGTAATTTTGTCGAAGCAAGGCTACTGAAAATTAACAAGGAATCAAAATTCCGGGTCAAACCAAGCTGTGACATTTATCAAGCCTGTGGCGGCTGTCAAATCATGCACCTCCGTTATGACAAGCAACTGGACTTCAAGCAAGGCCTGCTCCAACAAGCCTTGAAGAAATTTAAGCCAGCAGGCTATGAGGAGTACCTCATTCACCCAACCATTGGAATGGACCAGCCCAGTCATTATCGGGCTAAATTACAGTTTCAAACCCGTTCATTTAAGGGTCATGTCAAGGCTGGGCTCTATGCTGAAAATTCCCATCGCCTGATTGGTATTACAGACTGCTATGTCCAAGACAAGGAAACCCAAAAGGTTATCAATAGGATTGCTGACCTATTAACCAAGCACCGTATCCCTATTTACAACGAGCGTAAGGAGCAGGGCATTCGTACAGTTATGGTTCGCAGAGCCCGTCAATCTGGTCAGGTGCAGGTCATTTTTGTCACCTCCTTCCAGGTCAATCTGACCAAACTCATTGAAGAAGTAACCAAGCAATTTCCTACTATTGTCACTGTTGCTCTAAACTGGAATAGGCAGAAGTCCAGTAATATATACGGAGAAAAAACGGAGATTCTCTGGGGCAAACAGGCCATCGAAGAAGCTGTTTTGGATTATGAATTCTCCCTGTCACCTCGAGCATTCTACCAACTAAATCCCCAACAAACGGAAGTTCTCTACGGAGAGGCAGTCAAAGCATTAGATATTTCTGGCGATGAAGACTTGATTGATGCCTACTGTGGCGTGGGAACCATTGGCTTTGCCTTTGCCAGAAAGGTCAAGTCTGTTCGGGGGATGGACATCATTCCAGAAGCCATTGAGGATGCTAAGGCCAACGCCAAACGGATGGGACTGACCAATACCCACTACGAAGCTGGTAAGGCTGAAGAGATTATTCCTAAGTGGTATCAGGAAGGCTACCGTGCAGATGCCTTAGTGGTCGACCCACCTCGGACTGGCTTAGATGAAAAACTCCTTAAAACGATCTTGGAATACAAGCCTGCTAAAATGGTTTATGTATCCTGCAATGTTTCGACCCTAGCCAGAGATTTAGTTAAGCTGACAAAAGCCTATAAGGTTGAGTATATCCAATCCGTTGACATGTTTCCCCATACTGCACGAACTGAGGCGGTTGTAAAGTTGAGTAGGAAATAGCATAGGGGGAAACTAAGAAGAGGATGATAGAAAAGTTAAGCTATAGGAAGCAGTTTCAAATAAAACAAAACGAATGCTACAGGGTAGAATTTTATAACTACCTTGAGCCATTCGTTTTTATATTCAGCTATTTCCTCCAATTTTTCAAACGGTATATTAGACATTACTAAAGGACAAGGAAAGGTACTGAATGTCCTAGAACTACCTTATTTCAACGCCAAACTGAAAAGCTACCAATAATCTCATCAAAGTCATTAAGAGAAATGCCTTGAAGATATCTTTTGGCTTATCCCCTAGTAACAAGAAAGAGAAGACAAAAAAGGTCCACTAGCAATGTTAACTGGCTCTCCCCCCTGCACTTGACAAAAAGTTGCAGTTACTAGGTTGAAGATTTTGGACCCTTCTTGGAAATCATACTTAGCATGAATCCTTTCTAATGAATTGTTTAGTCGCTTTTCATTATAGGTCGTATGTACGATTTTCTATACTCAAAAAGCCTCCATAACCTCTATGGTGGATCTACCCACTACAGTCTTATGGAGCCGAAAAAAGCAAAAAAAGTAGCATTGCTACTCTTTGAAATATAAAGGCTCTATAATTTCTGTAGTGGGTAAATCCACCGTGGAGATTATGGAGCCTTTTTGAGTGTAGAAAAAAAGTCCCATATGACCTATAATG
>NZ_JAVIHI010000019.1:0-39705 GCF_036680365.1 Streptococcus sp. SS-4456
ACCTCACAAGTCCTTTTTATTATATTATACTCCTAAATACGAAGAAAAGCCCTTAGAAAATAAATTCTAAGGACTTTGTCTTCAGTCTGAGCAGAGGGGACTCTGCTTTTTTTAATCCGCTGTCACAATTTCTTTATATACATATATTGAAAAAGGTGGTGAGAAAGCGTACAATAATAGTGAAGAAAGGAGTGTTGGTCCATGAAAAAAGTAACGAATTATCTGACTATTCTTGGTCTATTGATTTTGCTATCTGCCTTTTTCCTTGATTACTGGATTCGAGACTGGTTCTTCCCGTCTAGTTGGGGAAACGTGGCGACCATGAAGATTTTGCCTTTGCTAGGGTCATTGATTCTCATCTTGTCGATTTACTATAAAAGCTTTGGACGGGCATTACCAGTATTCTATTGATTATTTCCTTCCCCTTGATATTTGGACTGGGCTATGTTTTCTTTGGTCCCTAGAAGGAGTTTCTCATGAACGTGACACTATTAAAACGGTTAAATCTAGTCTTGTACAGCCTTGCAACTTTTCTCATCGTCATGCAATTTTTACCAGTAGGTCAATTGTTTGATATTGTAAATCTGAATTTCAAACTAACATTTTTCATCATTCCCTTTTTCGGTCTAGCTAGCTTACCAACGGCTATTTACACTAAAAATGTTCGGCAGATATTGTTGAGTGTTATCTTGGTTGCTTTGTATTTTATACTGTTCAGCCTAATAACTGCCCTATCTGGTTTGTTCCACCTTGATTTTTATTCATTCTTTTTCAAATGAGAACTCCGGTGCTAAACTGGAGTTTTTTGCTAGAATTTGCTATACTAAGACCATGACGAAAGCAGATAGTATTTTTAAAGAAAACATTCGTAAGATTATGGAAGAGGGCGTTTTTTCAGAAAATGCTCGCCCACGTTACAAGGATGGAAACGTTGCTAATTCCAAGTATATTACTGGTGCCTTTGCAGAGTATGATTTGGCCAAGGGGGAGTTTCCTATTACCACACTAAGACCAATTCCAATTAAATCAGCCATCAAGGAAATTCTCTGGATTTACCAAGACCAGACCAATGATCTGTCTGTCTTGCAGGAAAAATACGGCGTCCAGTATTGGAATGACTGGGAAGTTGAGGGAACAGGGACCATCGGAGAACGTTATGGTGCCATTGTGAAAAAACACGACATCATTTCAAAAATTCTCAAGCAATTGGAAGAAAATCCATGGAATCGCCGCAATGTGATTTCCTTATGGGATTATGAAGCCTTTGACCAATCCGCTGGTCTCTTGCCATGTGCCTTTCAAACTATGTTTGACGTTCGGCGAGTAGATGGGGAGATTTATCTGGATGCAACTCTAACTCAACGGTCAAATGATATGTTGGTAGCCCATCATATCAACGCTATGCAGTATGTTGCATTACAAATGATGATTGCCAAGCATTTTGGTTGGAAGGTAGGGAAGTTTTTCTATTTCATCAACAATCTTCACATCTATGACAATCAGTTTGAACAAGCTGAAGAATTGCTCCGTCGCACACCATCTGAAGTTGAGCCACGTTTGGTCCTTAATGTTCCAGACGGCACCAATTTCTTTGATATTCGGGCAGAAGATTTTGAGTTGGTGTACTATGAACCGGTTAAACCTCAATTGAAGTTTGATCTTGCTATTTAAGTTGTAGGCTGTTTTCCAACAGCCTATATCTCCAACCTCAAACTGTCTCCCAGACAGTTTGAGCAATTCAAATTCGATTTAGCAATTTAACTGGATTAGCAGTGAAGAACTTCGTTCTTTTACCTCGCTTCTTTATTTTTAGGCTCGGGCTGAAACAGTTCCCCGAACTGTTTCACTTCCAACCTTCAACAGTCTATACTCAGACTTTCGAAGCCAGTTAAACCGCAACTGAAGTTTGATTTAGCGATTTAAGATGAGGGGGCTTTCCAGTCCCCACTAGATTCACATTCTACAAATCTCGGAATCTCCCCTATCTCTGAGGAGTCGGTGATAGTTTCAGCATGATAAAAATTTGCACTAGACCTACTTGGTAAGTGCATTTTTTATGAATTTTTGATAGAATGATAGGACGGAAAGTGAGAGAAAATGACAAAGAAGATAGTTGCAATTTGGGCACAAGATGAAGATGGTTTGATTGGAAAAGGGGATAGACTTCCATGGTCTTTACCTGCAGACATGGCTCATTTTAAAGAAACGACCACTGGTCATACTATTGTAATGGGGCGTGTGACTTTTGATGGCATGGGTAAGCGTGCTCTTCCTAATCGTCACACAATTGTTTTGACGACCGATAAAACCTATCAGGTAGAGAGCGACCGAGTCACAGTCTTACACAATGTAGAAGCTGTTCTAGACTGGTACCATCAACAAGAAGGAACTCTATTTGTACTTGGTGGTGGTCAAATTTTCACTGCTTTTGCACCCTACATCGAAGAATTGATTGTAACACATATTCACGGGCAATTTGACGGTGATATTTTCTTTCCAGAAGTTTTTCCAATGGGAGATTTCCAGTTACAAAGTGAACAATTTCGTCCAAAAGATGAAGCCAATCCAGTTGATTTCATCATAAAAAACTATAAAAGAAGAGAGAAATAGGCATGGAGAGAAGTTTATTCGGTTTGTTTACAGCATTTCTATGTGGAATCTGTGTTCTTTGTGCAATTCAAGCCTTTAAAAAGAAAAGATTTGGTTTAGCGATTTTGTTTCTATTGAACGCTTTTACCAATTTAGTCAATAGCATCCATGCTGTATATGGATTTTTGTTTAGATAAGAGATATGAAAGAGGAGATAAATGGCTGTTAAGCATAACCATGAGTTAATTTATTGCTCATTTTGCGGGAAAAATCAAGAAGAAGTTAAAAAAATTATCGCCGGAAACAATGTGTTCATCTGTAATGAATGTGTGGAGCTGGCTCAGGAAATTATTCGCGAAGAATTGGCAGAAGAAGTATTGACTGACCTGGCTGACACTCCAAAGCCACAGGAATTACTCAATATTTTAAACAATTATGTTATCGGACAGGACCGTGCTAAACGCGCCTTGGCAGTAGCAGTCTACAACCACTACAAGCGGATAAATTTCCAAGATAACCGTGATGAAAGCGATGTTGATTTGCAAAAATCAAACATCCTTATGATTGGTCCAACTGGTTCTGGTAAGACCTTCCTGGCTCAAACCTTGGCTAAAAGTCTGAATGTACCATTCGCCATTGCGGATGCAACTGCCTTGACAGAGGCGGGTTATGTCGGTGAGGATGTAGAAAATATTCTCCTCAAGCTTTTGCAGGCGGCAGATTTTAACATTGACCGGGTAGAACGAGGGATTATCTATGTGGATGAAATTGATAAAATTGCCAAAAAAGGTGAAAATGTGTCCATTACCCGCGATGTTTCGGGTGAAGGTGTCCAACAGGCTCTCTTGAAAATCATTGAGGGAACAGTTGCCAGCGTGCCACCACAAGGCGGACGCAAGCATCCTAACCAAGAAATGATCCATGTGGATACCAAAAACATTTTATTCATCGTAGGTGGTGCTTTTGACGGGATTGAGGAAATTGTCAAGCAACGTCTAGGTGAGAAAATCATCGGTTTCGGTCAAAACAATCGTGCTATTGATGAAAAAGATTCTTACATGCAACACATCATTGCTGATGATATTCAAAAATTTGGTATCATTCCAGAATTGATTGGTCGCTTGCCTGTATTTGCGGCTTTAGACCAATTAACAACCGAGGACTTGGTGCGCATTCTGACAGAACCTAAGAATGCTCTGGTTAAACAATACCAAACTCTCTTGTCTTATGATGATGTGGAATTAGATTTCGACGAGGACGCCCTATTAGCCATTGCCGAAAAAGCAATTGAACGTAAGACTGGTGCTCGTGGGCTACGTTCCATTATCGAAGAAACCATGTTGGACGTTATGTTTGAAGTTCCAAGTCAAGATGAAGTCAAACGTGTGCGAGTGACAAAAGCAGCAGTAGATGGCAAGGAAAAGCCATTGTTAGAAACTGCCTAAAAATGATCATTAGGGGTGATAAGCAATTAGCTTTCTCCCCCTTATTTATGAGAGGTAAAGAATGGAAATCAATACACACAATGCTGAAATTCTGCTGAGTGCAGTTTCAAAGGCCCAATACCCTGATGACGATATCCCAGAAATCGCCCTGGCTGGCCGATCAAATGTCGGAAAATCTTCCTTCATCAATACCTTGCTCGGAAGAAAAAATCTGGCCCGCACTTCAGGAAAACCAGGTAAGACCCAACAGTTAAACTTTTACAATATCGATGACAAAATTCGTTTCGTCGATGTGCCAGGCTATGGCTATGCCAAGGTTTCCAAGACTGAGCGAGCAAAATGGGGCAAAATGATTGAAGAATACTTGACCAGTCGCGATAATTTACGCGTGGTCGTTAGTTTGGTTGATATGCGCCATGAGCCATCGGCTGACGATGTTCAAATGTATGAGTTTTTAAAATACTATGAAATTCCAGTCATCATCGTTGCGACCAAGGCAGATAAAATTCCACGTGGTAAATGGAACAAGCATGAATCCATTATCAAAAAGAAATTGGATTTCGATAAAAATGACCAGTTTGTCGTCTTTTCATCCGAAACCCGCCATGGTTATAACCAGGCTTGGGATGCTATCCTGAGTGAGATTTAGGAGCGAAAATGGAACAAACCTTCATTATCATTAAGCCAGATGCTGTTCAGCGTGGACTTGTTGGGCAAGTCCTCAGCAGAATAGAGCGTCGTGGATTTGTTATTCGTGATTTAAAAATGCTTACGGCAACCGAAGAGCTAATTAGTCAACATTATGATCATTTAACAGACAAGCCTTTTTTTCCGCTATTAGTTGACTACATGACCAGCGGACCAATTATCGCTGGAATAATAGAAGGGCCAGAGGTTATCAGGTCTTGGCGTGATATGATGGGGGCAACAAATCCGGTCAATGCCTTACCTGGAACCATTCGTGGTGACTTCGCGACAGCGCCTATTGAAGGAATTGTGGCCAATGTTGTTCATGGCTCAGACAGTCTTGAAGCAGCCGAACGCGAGATCGGTCTTTGGCTGGGAAAATAGCAGAGCAGACACCTAGTTACTAGGTGTTTTTCTTATGGAAAATTATCACTAAATCTGATATAATGAGGAGTATTACCCTTGTAGAGGAAGAAACATGAATTTAGAAGATTTGAAAAAACGACAGGAGAAAATTCGTAACTTCTCCATTATTGCCCATATTGACCATGGAAAATCAACTCTGGCTGACCGTATTCTTGAAAAAACAGAAACAGTTTCCAGTCGGGAAATGCAGGCCCAGTTGCTCGACAGCATGGACTTGGAGCGTGAGCGTGGGATTACCATTAAGTTAAACGCTGTTCAGCTCAATTACAAGGCTAAAGATGGGGAAACCTACATTTTCCATTTGATTGACACGCCAGGACACGTGGACTTTACCTATGAAGTTTCGCGATCTCTAGCTGCCTGTGAAGGTGCAATCTTGGTGGTGGATGCGGCTCAAGGGATTGAAGCACAGACCTTGGCTAACGTTTATCTGGCCTTGGACAATGATTTGGAAATCCTACCAATCATCAACAAGATAGACTTACCAGCAGCAGACCCAGAACGTGTCCGTCAGGAAATCGAAGATGTGATTGGATTGGATGCCTCAGAAGCAGTACCGACATCGGCTAAGGCTGGTATTGGTATCGAGGAAATCTTGGAGCAAATCGTGGAGAAAGTTCCAGCACCGACTGGTGATGTCGCTGCACCGCTTCAAGCCTTGATATTTGACTCTGTCTACGATCCTTACCGTGGAGTTATCCTGCAAGTTCGTATCGTCAATGGTGTGGTAAAACCTGGTGACACCATTCAGATGATGAGCAATGGCAAGACTTTCGATGTGACGGAAGTGGGGATTTTCACACCAAAAGCAATGGGGCGTGATTATTTGGCGACTGGTGATGTTGGTTACATTGCTGCCTCTATCAAGACAGTTGCAGATACCCGTGTCGGTGATACGGTGACCTTGGCTGAAAATCCTGCCAGCGAGCCGCTAGCTGGTTACAAGCAGATGAACCCAATGGTCTTTGCAGGTATCTATCCGATTGATTCCAATAAGTATAATGACTTGCGTGAAGCTTTAGAAAAACTCCAGCTAAACGATGCCAGCTTGCAGTTCGAACCTGAAACATCGCAGGCCCTTGGCTTTGGTTTCCGATGTGGATTCTTGGGACTCTTGCACATGGATGTTATCCAAGAACGAATTGAGCGTGAGTTTAACATTGACCTGATCATGACAGCTCCGTCGGTAGTTTACCATGTCAATATGACAGACGGAGAGTCTATTGATGTAGCCAATCCGTCAGAGTTCCCAGACCCAACTAAGATTGCCAATATTGAGGAGCCTTACGTTAAAGCACAAATCATGGTACCGCAGGAGTATGTTGGTGCAGTCATGGAATTGGCTCAACGCAAGCGTGGTGACTTCGTGACTATGGATTATATCGATGATAATCGTGTCAATATCATCTACCAAATTCCACTTGCGGAGATTGTCTTTGACTTCTTTGACAAACTCAAGTCTTCTACCCGTGGCTATGCCAGCTTTGACTATGAGATTTCGGAATACCGCTCATCCAAGTTGGTGAAAATGGACATTCTCCTCAATGGTGACAAGGTAGATGCTCTCAGCTTTATCGTCCACAAGGAATTTGCCTACGAACGTGGAAAAATTATCGTGGATAAGCTCAAGAAAATTATTCCACGTCAACAGTTTGAGGTACCAATACAAGCAGCTATCGGTCAGAAAATCGTTGCCCGTAGCGACATCAAGGCTCTTCGGAAGAACGTTTTGGCCAAGTGTTATGGTGGTGACGTTTCCCGTAAACGCAAACTCCTAGAAAAGCAAAAAGCTGGTAAAAAACGGATGAAAGCCATCGGATCTGTCGAAGTACCTCAGGAGGCCTTCCTCAGCGTACTGTCAATGGATGAGGATGAGAAGAAGTGACTTACAAAAGAATCGATTTATATATGAAATTATCTTTTCAAGAGATAATTTCATTATCGAAATAAGTATAGATGAATTGTTTAACAGGAGCTAGTTATGAGCTACTATAGCGCTAAAGAAAAGAGAGAAAAAAAGAAAAGAAGAGATAACTTGCTTCGAGAATTGACACAGGAAGAGCATGATTATTTTCAAAAAAAGCGTTTAAAAATTTTTAAAAAAGCTTACCGTCAAGAAACTGGTTGTGGTTGTTGTGCCGGAATTCTCTTTGGGGGATTACTTTCTTTCATAGGTTTATCTGCAAGTGAAGCAACTTGGCAACAAAAACTACTAACTTTTCTAATTCTTTGGTCCATATTTACTGTCTTTTTTCCACTTTTCAATGTTTGGGAAGCAAAAATTGAAAAGGAAATTGATTTTTTAGAAACAATCATGAAAACCAGATTAGAGACAAGAAAAGAATTGGTCGACAAAATTTACTTTAGTCTAAAACGAGTTGCACAGAAAAAACATATAACTAAGGTAAAAGAAGAAGTCGAATCAGTTTTTATCACAAAGAGGTAAGATTTCGAATTGGAGTAAAGACAGTTGGTTATCAACAAAAAATGAACGTTTTCAAGAACACAACAATGGCCTTGCCCCTCATTGAACGAGGGACAAGGCCGTTGTTTAATCTTTTATTATTTCAATGTCCACTATAGGAAAGTATATCAATGTGCAAGAATGTTTCTCTTATTTACGCTTCATTTCGCCGTGTGGGAAGTAAGTTCCTTCTTTCATGTCATTTATAAAGACGTGAATGGCCTCTTTAGGGGCATTGGTATTGCGTGATACCACCTCGGTCACTTCACGCGCAAGGGCAATTTTTTGTTCTTCCGTGCGTCCTTCAAATAAATCAATACGTACAAATGGCATATGTTTCTCCTTTATTTTGCTAGTTACAGTATAGCATAAATTTTACCTTCTTTCTATAAGTAAGTAATTAACACCACTTACATTTTGTGCTATTCTACAGGTACATAGGAGGTGTTGACTTATGAACTATGTTTATCGTATGATTTTTTCATTCCTACTTGCGAGTCTGTTTTTGCCCAAAGTATATGGCAAGGCCCATTATTGATCTCATTCTCCTTCTTCAGCTTAATCTATGGATGTGCCAAGCTATCCAAGTGGAAACCAAAAGTTGCTAAAATTATTTTTGAGTGTGTCGGAAATTTCTTATCATTACCTTGGTCCTAATAACAAACAAGCTCAATTCGAGCTTGTTTTTCTATTTCCTAAATGGTCAAATTATGATAAAATGGAAAGAGTGAAATTTTAAGATTGGAAAGAGAAAAGTGGCTCAATTATACTATAAATATGGGACGATGAATTCAGGCAAAACCATTGAAATTCTTAAAGTAGCCCATAACTATGAAGAGCAAGGCAAGCCTGTTGTCATTATGACCTCTGCCTTGGACACTCGTGATGCCTTTGGCGTTGTTTCTAGCCGTATCGGTATGAGAAGAGAGGCTGTGGCCATTGACGATGAGATGTATATTTTTGGCTATATCGAAAAGATGGAGCCACGTCCCTATTGTGTCTTGATTGATGAAGCGCAATTTCTCCGCCGTCATCATGTCTATGACTTAGCACGAGTGGTAGATGAATTGGATGTTCCAGTTATGGCCTTTGGTCTGAAAAATGATTTCCGCAATGAACTCTTTGAAGGCTCTAAACACTTATTGCTTTTGGCTGACAAATTGGATGAGATTAAAACAATCTGTCAATACTGTTCTAAGAAAGCCACCATGGTTTTGCGAACGCAAGACGGTAAACCAACCTATGAAGGCGCTCAAATTCAAATCGGTGGAAACGAAACGTATATTCCAGTTTGCCGCAAACATTATTTTTCACCTGAGATTGAATTGTAACCCAAGTTTCTAAATCGAGGGCTGAAGGTACGATTTTTGAAAAACCGAAAACGGGCTAGGTACTGTGCCTGTTCAAGCTGAGTCCTGTGACAACGCGAATAAAACTGAATACGCCTACGACTCTGTGGAAATAGATAATTCTTCCTAGAAACCAAAGTTTCCATGTCAGAATTCCTAATTTCCTTTGAGTCGCTTAACGGCGTTAATATCTTAATAGAACTGAACACGCCCTACAAGTTAACTGGAAGTGTGTTCGGTCAAATATTTAGAAAGGAATTGAATTCGGGCTACGAAACGTGCAAAAAAGATAGTTTTTCCTAGGACGCTTTCGTCCTTCGTCAAAACTCCTATTTTTGCTTTGTTCGTTTAAGGCCCTTAATATCTTAAAATTATGAACATCTATGATCAATTACAGGCGGTGGAAGACCGCTACGAGGAACTTGGTGAATTGTTATCTGACCCTGACGTGGTTAGCGATACCAAGCGTTTTATGGAGTTGTCTAAGGAAGAAGCGGCAACTCGTGATACAGTAACAGCCTACCGTGAATACAAGGTTGTCCTTCAAAATATTATCGATGCAGAAGAGATGATTAAGGAATCTTCTGGCGATGCTGATTTGGAAGAAATGGCTAAGGAAGAACTCAAACAAGCTAAGGCTGATAAAGAGGCTTACGAAGAAAAGCTGAAAATCCTTCTTTTACCAAAAGACCCTAACGATGACAAAAACATCATCTTGGAAATCCGTGGTGCAGCAGGTGGTGATGAAGCTGCCCTCTTTGCAGGTGACCTCTTGACCATGTACCAAAAGTATGCAGAAGGTCAAGGCTGGCGTTTTGAAGTCATGGAGGCTTCTTATAATGGTGTCGGCGGTATCAAGGAAGTGGTTGCCATGGTCTCTGGTCAATCCGTATATTCAAAACTCAAGTATGAATCAGGAGCTCACCGTGTCCAACGTGTCCCTGTGACAGAAAGCCAAGGTCGTGTCCACACCTCAACAGCAACCGTTCTTATAATGCCAGAAGTTGAAGAAGTGGAATATGACATTGATCCAAAAGATCTTCGTGTCGACATTTACCATGCATCTGGTGCTGGTGGACAGAACGTCAACAAGGTTGCGACTGCCGTACGTATCGTTCACTTGCCAACCAATATCAAGGTAGAAATGCAGGAAGAACGGACCCAGCAGAAAAACCGTGAAAAAGCTATGAAGATTATCCGTGCCCGTGTAGCTGACCACTTTGCACAAATTGCCCAAGATGAGCAGGATGCAGAGCGTAAATCTACCATCGGTACTGGTGACCGTTCAGAGCGTATCCGTACTTACAACTTCCCACAAAACCGTGTGACAGACCACCGTATCGGCTTGACCTTGCAAAAGCTGGATACTATCTTGTCAGGTAAGATGGACGAAGTCGTCGATGCCCTTGTTCTCTACGATCAAACGCAAAAACTAGAAGAGCTTAACAAATAATGAATTACGCTCAATTATTTGCAGCATACGAAGAACAATTAGTCGCAATTGGTGAAGAGGCAGAGTCCCTGTCCTTCACCTTTCGTGGCTTAAAGGGATTGAACTTTACAGAATTTCTCCTCCTGCTCCGTCAGGAAGTCACACCGACTGACAAAAAAGAGATTGACGCAATTTTTCAGCAACTTTCCCAACACCGACCTGCCCAATACATAATCGGCAAGGCTGATTTTCACGACTTAGAGTTTGCAGTGGACGAGCGGGTTTTAATTCCAAGACCAGAAACGGAAGAATTAGTTGACTTGATTTTGCAGGAAAATAGCGGAGCAGGTTTGCGTATCTTAGACATCGGTACAGGAAGCGGTGCCATAGCTATTTCCCTTGCAAAAGCTAGACCTGATTGGGAAGTGGTAGCAGTAGATATCTCAGAAGATGCCTTAGAAGTAGCTCAGGAAAATTCTCGAAACAATCAAGTTTCTGTTCAATTCATACAGTCGGATGTCTTGCAAGCTGTGACAGGTCAATTTGATATCATTGTTTCCAATCCACCTTATATCTCACCAGACGACAAGGACGAAGTTGGAGCCAATGTTTTAGCATCGGAACCACATTTAGCTCTGTTCGCAGAAGAAGATGGGCTGGCCATCTATCGACAAATTGCGGAACAGGCAGGGACATTTTTGAAGGAAAATGGAAAACTCTACTTTGAAATTGGCTACAAGCAAGGGCAGGCCTTAACCGACTTACTCGCTCTGCATTTTCCCAAAAAACGAATCCGAGTCCTTAAAGACCAGTTTGGTCAGGATAGAAAGGTCGTGGCAGATGACATTGGATAAACTCCGAACAATTCTCGAGAGTGGTGGTGCCGTTGTTTTGCCGACTGAGACAGTCTATGGGCTTTTTGCCCAAGCCTTGAATGAAGATGCAGTCAATCGTGTCTATCAGTTGAAACAGCGTCCGAGAGATAAGGCCATGAACTTAAATGTATCAAACTTGAACGATATCTATTTTTTCAGTCAAAATCCACCCTATTTTCTGGAAAAACTGTATAATAGATTCATGCCAGGCCCCCTAACAATCATCCTAAAAGCGAACAAAAATGTTCCTTTTTGGGTTAATTCAGGCCTGGATTCCGTTGGATTTCGTCTACCAAATCATGAAAAAACGCTACGTTTAATTGCGGAAACCGGTCCTCTAATCGGACCGTCAGCCAATGTTTCTGGACAGGAAAGTGGTACGGAGTTTACAAAGATCCTGTCACAATTCTCCGAAAAATTAGAAGGAGTGGCTGATGACAATGCCTTAACGGGCATTGATTCTACTATCTTGGACCTTTCTGGACCAAAAGCACGAATTTTACGCCAGGGAGCGATTAGTCGTGAAACTATCATGAAAGAAGTACCTGAGATAGAATTTGAATAGTTAATTTAGTCGCATTATACTGAAACTGCAGCAAGCACGGTGTTTTTACGAGCATTTGGGATATAAATCTGACAAACTGCACTATTGTTTTATCAAGCACTTATAAAGGAGTACCGTAAATGATTTTTGACAAAGTAGACTACAAAGAATTTGATACAGAAGTTTGGGAAGCTATTCAGGCTGAAGAAAAACGCCAACAGAACAATATCGAATTGATTGCATCTGAAAACGTCGTTTCAAAAGCTGTTATGGCTGCCCAAGGTTCTATTCTGACTAACAAATACGCTGAAGGTTACCCAGGTCGTCGTTACTATGGCGGTACGGAATGCGTCGACGTTATCGAAAGCCTTGCCATTGAACGTGCAAAAGAAATCTTTGGTGCCCAGTATGCCAATGTTCAGCCACACTCAGGTAGCCAAGCCAATTGCGCAGCTTACATGGCCTTGATCGAGCCAGGTGATACTGTCATGGGTATGGACCTGTCAGCCGGTGGTCACTTAACCCACGGTGCTGCAGTAAGCTTCTCAGGACAAACCTATAACTTTGTGGCTTACAACGTTGACGAAGAAACTGGTTTGCTTGACTATGATGCTATTTTAGAGCAGGCAAAAGAAGTGCAGCCTAAACTGATTGTAGCAGGTGCTTCAGCCTATGCTCGTACCATTGATTTTGCAAAATTCCGTGAAATCGCAGATGCAGTTGGTGCTAAATTGATGGTGGATATGGCCCATATCGCTGGTCTTGTAGCAGCTGGCCTCCATCCAAACCCAGTTCCTCACGCTCATATCACAACGACTACAACCCACAAAACCCTCCGTGGACCTCGTGGTGGCTTGATTTTGACTAATGATGAAGCTCTTATCAAGAAAATCAATTCTGCCATCTTCCCTGGTATCCAAGGTGGTCCGCTTGAGCATGTTATTGCTGCGAAAGCTGTTTCCTTCAAAGAAGTCTTAGACCCAGCCTTTAAAGATTACGCTCAAAAAATTATTGACAACAGCAAGGCTATGGCAGAAGTCTTCCTTGCAAATCCAAATTTCAAGGTGATTACAGGCGGTACAGACAACCATCTCTTCTTAGTTGATGTGACCAAAGTCGTTGAAAACGGAAAGGTTGCTCAACATCTCCTAGATGAAGTAAATATCACCCTAAATAAAAACTCAATCCCTTACGAAAAACTCTCACCATTTAAGACCAGCGGTATCCGTATCGGTTCTGCAGCCATTACTGCCCGTGGTTTTGGGGTAGAAGAAGCACGTAAGGTTGCTCAATTGACTATCAAAGCACTTGAAAATGCTGAAAACGAAGCAGTTCTTGAAGAAGTCCGTCAAGAAGTCCGTGCTTTGACAGAACAATTCCCACTTTACGAAGGTTTATAATGGATATATTTGTAAAAAAAGCTATTATACATCAATTTAGTCCTGATGACACAGAGCTGGTCCTTGCCGACCAGCTTTTGACTGTCAGTCCCAAAATTGAAGAATACTTGCGCAAGAAAATCGAGCGTGTGTTTTCTGATGAAGCCAAAACCGGACAGTTTGAGCCAGATAGTCCTTTTCTTGATTATTTAAAAGAGGATTTACTGACCAATTCTATCAAGATTGCTGATCTATGGAAAGAAGAATTTTCTATCTCGGAAAATCTCAAGACCAATGACCTTATCTTCATCGAGTTTGAGAGAAATGGTGTGGAGCATTTTGCCTTTCTGAGAATTGCCCTGCGTGAAAACCTGGCCCACGTTGGTTCAGAAAGTGACAGTCCTCTTAAAATCACCCAAAACAATCTACCAGGAGCAGGCTCTACGCCAGATGAAGCCCTAGTTATCAATTTACAGACGCGCAAGTATTATTTGATTGAAAAAAGAATTAAGCATAATGGAGCCTTTCTCCATTACTTTTCTGATAATCTCTTGCAGGTAACGCCAGCCATTTCTGCAAAAAAATCAATCAAAGCAGTAGAACAGACCGCACAAAAGATTGCTGATAATTTTCACCAAGGAGATTTTCAATTTCAATCCAAGGTCAAGTCTGCTATTTTCAACCATTTGGAAGAGGACAATGAGCTATCTCCAGAAAAATTAGCAGACCAGCTTTTTGATAACAATTTGACTGCTCGTTTGAATTTTGTTGATCAATTAAAAGAAGTTATTCCAGAAAAGATTTCCTTCGATGAGATTGATAGCAGTCGGCAATTGAAAAAATTTGAGAACCAGAAACTCTCGCTCTCAAATGGTATTGAGTTGATTGTTCCTAATGCCGTCTATCAAGACGCTGAATCTGTAGAGTTTATCCAAAATGATAATGGAACTTATTCCATTCTAATCAAAAATATCGAAGACATAAAGAGCAAATAAATGAAAAAACTAATAAGAGCGACTAGCCTTATCGCCCTTGCTTTTCTACTAGTAAAAACCTTCCAGACCTATCAGAATGTCAAGCAAGTTATGACCTATCAGGCTATGGTTCAAGAAGTTCTAGCAGAGAACGATACCAGGGCCAATGAAGAACTTGTCTTGGCAATGATTTACATAGAAACTAAGGGGAGAGAAGCGGATGTTATGCAGTCCAGTGAATCTGCAACAGGCTATACAAATACCATTACTGATAGTAAGGAAAGTATCCGCCAAGGAATAGTCTATTTATCAGAAAATTTACGCTTAGCAGAGGAAAAAGGAGTTGAGATCTGGACTGCTGTCCAAGCCTACAATTTTGGACCTGCCTATATTGATTTTGTGGCAGAAAACGGTGGCGACCATACCCTAGCTCTAGCCGAAGAATATTCAAAAACAGTAGTAGCTCCTAGTCTTGGAAATACAAGTGGAGAAACCTATACCTATTATCATCCAATTGCCCTCCTCCACGGTGGCAAACTCTATGTAAATGGTGGAAATATTTACTACGCCAGACAGGTTCGCTTTAATATGCACCTGATGCGTTTGATGAATATCTTTTAACAATCGAGAAAATTTCTGGGTTGTTTTTATTTTCCTGCTAAAAAATGATATAATGATTGTATAGACAGAATGAGGAATGATTGATATGAGAAATTGCATGGTTACTGGTGCAACCAGTGGCATTGGAAAAGCCATCGCCTACGCTTTCGCTAAGAACGGTGATAATGTCATTATTACTGGCCGCAGAAAAGATAAATTAGATGACATCAAATGTGATATTGAAGAAAAATACGGGGTGCAGGTTTACGTTTACTCTTTTGATGTTAGAGAAAACGACCAAGTTATTGCTTCTTGTCAAAAGATACTGCAAGAAGTGGGCCAGGTTCATATCTTGGTGAACAATGCAGGTCTAGCCTTGGGCTTGGATAAATTTCAAGACTATGACTTAACCGATATGATGACCATGATCGATACCAATATAAAGGGCTTGTTAACTGTTACACGTCAGATAATGCCACATATGGTCAAATATAACCAAGGCCATATTATCAATATTGGCTCTACTGCTGGGATTTATGCCTATGCTGGCGCAGCGGTCTATGCTGCTACAAAATCAGCGGTTAAGGTCCTATCTGATGGCATTCGGATTGATACAATCGATAAAAATATCAAGGTCACAACCCTGCAACCAGGTATTGTTGAAACTGACTTTAGTCAGGTTCGTTTCCATGGTGACAAGAGAAGGGCAGCAGGAGTTTATCAAGGGATTGATGCCTTACAGGCTGAAGATATTGCAAATTGTACCCTATTTGTAGCCAATCAGCCTCAGCACGTTCAGATTTCAGATATGACCATTATGGCTACTAAGCAGGCCACTGGCTTCACCATCCATAGAGAATAGGAGGACAACATGAAAAAGAATTATAGCCTAATTTTAGTAAGTATTTTGACTTTGTCAACTCTTTTTGCATGTAGTCCTGATAAAAATCAAGCAAGTTCTAGTTCTTCTACCAGTTCAACGACAAGTGTATCCAGTTCTTCGAGCAGTGGTGTGACCGCTCCTTCAAGCTCGGCAGAAGTTGCCACCATTCTTTCCATGGATATTGATTCACTTATGCAAGGGAACTATGATAGCATCATTGGAAAATGGCAGAATAGTCGTGGAGAAAGCTTGGTATTCAATATCAAGGGCTTGGTTGCAGACAGTCAAAATTTATTAGGACGTGGAAAAATCACTGAGGGAATTTTTGAAATGGGCTACATTGATAATGATATCGGTGAAGTTAGTTTAATGATGGTCCCTAAGGATACTACCCTCAGCCAGTCCCTTTATTCAGCTGGGGCTGATCCAACCGATACAACACGGGATCGTATTTTGACTAAGGTTGGAGAGGCAGAACTGGATGTGGATGCCTTTTACCGTGTCAGCAATACGTCTAGCGAGGGTATAGATCCTCTCAAGAATACAGAAACTGGTATTCAACTAGAAAGTGGTCCAAAGACCATCGAATATGCTAATTCTATTCTTGGTGAGAATAATTGGCGAGTAATAGAAGGGAATTATACACGGACGGAAACCATTCCATATAATGTCTTAGAAGGCAATGACAACACTCACTATTCTGTCTATCAAAACGGTGTGATTCTTAATGCAAATTATCAGATTGTCTATCAACCCTAGGGATAGGTACACATCTTGGCATCATAAGGCTGGGCATAAAGTCCAAAGACACTTCTCAGAGTTCGTGTCAACATCTCAGCGCAGTGGTTGATTGGCAGATTTGTTCGTGTTTCACACTCCAAATCTGACCATTACGACTGTTGCGAACAAAGTTCGCTCTATTTTCAACCTCAAAAGGTTCACTGAACCTTTTGAGCTGTGCGGGGGTGGGAGTGAAACAGTCTGGGGATAGACTGTTTCAGCTCAACAACTGGAAATAAGGACTTGTTGACGAACTCTTTTTTGACTAGTCGAGTTCTTTCCCACTCCCTTATTTTATGCGCAATTTGGCTGCTTGCTTTTGTTTTTCGATGATACTGAGGAAGGCGGCGAATTCTGTGTCTAACCGTTTTTGGTAGCTTTTGTTTTGTATGATGAGATTATCCAAGAAAATGGGAAAGGAGCCTTTCTTATAAAGTTCTCCCTGGAAAAAGTAGCGTTCAGACAGCTTATCTACCGAAACTATTGAGGAACGCCATCGACTTTTTCTGGAATGAGATGGTTTCCAGGATATTTTTAACTGTTTCTCGTAAAAATACCAGCCCATGATATAGATTTTTGTTTCTCGATTTCTTTTATTGTCCTTGTAGTAACAAGGTACAGCATAAACATTTCCCCTATTTGTCTGTAAAAAGGGATGAAAATCTCTAATTTTTTCGTATTCTTTACGGGGGACCAGATTTAATTGACTGGTCTTGTCAATTTTCTTCTCATCAATGGTATAGGAATAACGGTAGGGGTCATAAATCGTTGAACGTTCACGTAGTCGATACTGCTCTGCTATTTCCTTAAAAACAGATAGGTGTCCGTAATGTTCAACTAAGTTAGCAAGGGCAATTCCCCTCTGATTGCTATTTTTCTCTATGGTAAGGATTTGGCAAGTAGGCCAGGTGCTGACAGGAACAGCCCCCAAACCAACCAAAAGATTGTCTTTATGAAAATGACTAGCAAAACGTGCCTCGTGAGTGTGACCAACTTCACTATTCAAATCAACAAACACTGCTTGACCCTCCTGCTCAAAAACAACGATATAATTTTCGGGTCCTTCCCAATTTTCACTAATAGGTAGGTTATAAAAATGATGAAAATGGGGTAATGCGAGCAATTTTCCAAGTGTCATAGTTTTCATATGATTAGTATAGCAAAAAATATATTTCAAATCCAGACAAAAGTTTAATTTGTTAAACAAAAAGCTGTAAAGTCCATCCCAACGAAAGGAGAGTAGGGGATGGACAGTAGATTATTTCTGACTCTTGCTCAGTGCATTGGGTTCAAACCCTTCAAAGATTTGCAGGTCAAACATGGATCTGTTCTTTTCATACTCTTGTGGATTTTTGACTGCGTAGCAAATCAAAGGAATACCGAAAATAACCTTCATTAGTCGCAGACTAAGATTATTTTGGTAAAGATGGTCATAGGCGGCAATGTCTGGTCTAGCTATTACATTGGACAATAAATGCAGTACGACTGTATAAAGTTTTAAATAATAATGATTGAAGCAAGTGGAAATTGGAAGTTTTTTTGTTACAAGAAACCCGTAGAAAATTAGCTTTCTACGGGTTGTAGTTATTCTTTCTTCATAGCAACAGGTAAAACAGTCTATCCCCAGACTGTTTTACTCCCACTCAACTGTTGCTGGTGGTTTGCTGGTGATGTCATAGACGATGCGGTTGACGTGATCGACTTCGTTTACGATGCGGACGGAGATTTTCTGTAGGACTTCCCACGGAAGTTTGGCAAAGTCAGCTGTCATACCATCGACAGAAGTGATAGCACGAATGGCAATGGTGTAGTCGTAGGTGCGACCATCTCCCATAACTCCTACGGAGCGAACGCCAGTATTGACCGTAAAATACTGCCAAACATCGCGGTCAAGCCCAGCTTTAGCGATTTCTTCTCGCAAGATAGCGTCGGATTCACGAACAGTCTGGAGTTTTTCCTCGGTAATCTCACCCATGACACGAATGGCAAGACCTGGTCCAGGGAAAGGCTGACGCCACACAACTTCATCAGGCATACCAAGAGCAGTACCAAGAGCACGAACTTCATCCTTGAAGAGAGTATTGAGTGGCTCAATCAGCTTGAACTGCATATCTTCTGGCAGACCGCCAACGTTGTGGTGGGACTTGATGGTTTCAGCTGTGTCCGTACCAGACTCGATGATATCCGTATAAAGCGTTCCTTGAGCCAAGAATTCCACATCGGTCAACTTGCTAGCTTCATCGTCAAAGACGTAAACAAATTCATTACCGATGATTTTACGTTTTTTCTCAGGGTCAGATACGCCAGCAAGGAGGTCTAGGAAACGTTTAGCAGCATCAACGCGAATAATATTGAGACCGAACTTGCCACCCAACATCTCCATTACCTGATCGCCTTCGTTTTTACGAAGAAGACCGTGGTCAACGAAAATACAGGTCAATTGGTCACCGATAGCGCGTTGGAGAAGGACACCGACAACAGATGAGTCAACACCGCCTGAAAGACCAAGAAGAACTTTCTTGTCGCCAACTGTTTGGCGGATTTTCTCGATTTCAGTCTCGATGAAGTTTTCCATTGTCCAGTCGCCCTTAGCTCCACAGATACCAAAAGCAAAGTTTTTCAAAATGTCATTGCCATATACCGAATGACGAACTTCTGGGTGGAATTGGATACCGTAGATTCGGCGTTCAGTGTTTTCAATAGCGGCAAAAGGACAGTCAGCAGATAGACCAACCAAGTGGAAACCTTCAGGGATTTCCGTTACGGCATCACCATGGCTCATCAGAACCAATTGCTCTTCAGGTGTGTTTGCAAATAAGGATGATTCAGCTTTCAATTGGAGATTTGATTGACCATATTCACGGTTTCCAGCTTCGCCAGCAGGTAGTACCTTACCACCCAATTTATGCGTAATCAACTGCATACCGTAGCAAATTCCCAAGACAGGAATTCCTAATTCAAAGACTTCTGGGTCAATATCAAAGGCATTTTCAGCGTAGACAGAGTTTGGACCACCAGAGAGAACGATACCAATCGGATTGATGGCACGAACTTCTTCAGCAGTAATCTTGTGATTTTTCAATTCAGAAAAGACACCAAACTCACGAATGCGGCGTGAGATGAGCTGATTGTACTGGCTACCATAATCCAATACAATAATTTTTTGGACATCTTGTTTTGTCATGTTTTTCCCTTTCGTTTTGAAAATAATTCAAATACTGTTACTTATTTTATCATAAAAACGAACATTTTCCAAACTATATTTGTTAAATATCTGTTTTGCAAACTATGGTAGATTTTTGAAAAAACAGCGTTCGTATTTTTCTGTTTTTTACTGATTTTGTTATAGGTAAATTCTGATGATTGTTTGTCTAGAAAGTTTTTGCAGATAAAAATCGGTCTATATTGGTCAAATTTCGGATATTTTGATAAACTAGGAGTAAGAAAGGCTAATCAGATGAAAGCAACATATATTACCATTCATGATAAATTAAAAGAACAGATTGACAAGGGAGTTTGGGCAGTAGGACAACGCTTACCCAGTGAGCGCGATTTGGCTGACGAGTTTGGCGTTTCACGGATGACCTTGCGCCAGGGCATTACCCTGCTGGTCGAAGAAGGGGTACTTCAACGTAAGGTAGGTTCAGGAACCTATGTGGCAAGCACTCGGGTCCAAGAAAAGATGCGTGGAACAACCTCTTTTACTGAATTGGTACAACTCCAAGGGAAAATGCCGAGCAGTCAGTTATTGTCCTATATTCGTACCAAACCAAATGAGAAAGAAGTTGAGCAACTTGCTTTAGGTAAGGGGGAATACGTTATTCGGATGGAGCGGGTTCGCTATGCTGATAATGTCCCTGTTGTCTATGAGGTAGCCAGCATTCCCGAACGCTTGATTAAGAACGTACCCAAGGAAGAGGTAACCAACCATTTCTTCAAAACCCTTATCGATAATGGCTACCGGATTGGAACAAGTAAACAAACCATTTTTGCTAGACTGGCTAATGAGAAGGTTGCCAAATATTTAGAAATTTCGAAAAATCAAGCTATTCTAGCTTTAAGACAGGTTTCTTATCTGGAAGACGGACAAGCCTTTGAGTATGTCAATAGCCAGTATGTTGGTGAACGCTTCGAGTTTTATCTGGAGAATAATTAGCTATGTTTTCCTATTTTTGCAACATAACATAAATTATGTAAACACATCTGTTTTCTAAATACGGAAGCAGATGTTTCTATTTATTTAAGACGGAATTTTTGATATAATAAAGCTTATGGAAATTGAAAAAACCAACCGAATGAACGCCTTGTTTGAATTCTATGCAGCCTTGCTGACAGATAAGCAAATGAACTACATTGAGCTATATTATGCAGATGATTATAGCTTGGCTGAGATTGCTGAGGAATTTCAAGTTAGCCGTCAAGCGGTATATGACAATATTAAACGAACAGAAAAATTGCTGGAAGATTATGAGATGAAGCTGCATATGTATTCTGACTATGTGGTGCGTAGTCAGATTTTCGATGAAATACTCACTAAGTATCCAGAAGATGCTTATTTGAAGGAAAAAATCGCTATTCTAACCAGTATTGATAATAGAGAGTAAGAGGAGAAGTATATGGCTTTTGAAAGCTTAACAGAACGTTTACAGAATGTTTTTAAAAATCTGCGTCGTAAAGGAAAAATTTCTGAGAGTGATATTCAGGAAGCAACCAAGGAAATTCGTCTGGCCTTACTAGAAGCTGACGTTGCCTTGCCTGTTGTAAAAGACTTTATCAAGAAGGTGCGTGAACGTGCTATCGGTCATGAAGTCATTGAAACCCTGAACCCCGCTCAACAAATTATCAAAATCGTTGATGAAGAATTGACGGCTGTATTAGGGTCTGAAACGTCTGACATTATCAAGTCACCAAAAATTCCAACCATTATCATGATGGCTGGTTTGCAGGGTGCTGGTAAAACGACCTTCACAGGTAAGTTGGCCAACAAACTCAAACAGGAAGAAAATGCTCGTCCACTCTTGATTGCTGCCGATATTTACCGTCCAGCTGCCATTGACCAGTTGAAAACCCTTGGACAACAAATTGATGTACCTGTATTCGAGTTGGGTAATCAAGTCCCTGCACTGGAAATCGTTCGTCAAGGGCTGGAGCAAGCCAAAGCCAATCATAATGACTATGTCTTGATTGATACGGCCGGTCGTTTGCAGATTGACCAAGCCCTCATGGCCGAATTGAGAGAAATCAAAGAGTTTGCTCAGCCAAACGAAATCCTCTTGGTCGTCGATGCTATGATTGGTCAGGAAGCTGCCAACGTTGCGCGTGAGTTCAATGATCAACTGGCTATTACTGGTGTGATTTTGACCAAGATTGACGGTGATACACGTGGTGGTGCAGCCTTGTCTGTCCGTCACATTACTGGTCAGCCAATCAAATTCACCGGTACTGGTGAAAAAATCACAGATATTGAAACCTTCCACCCGGACCGTATGTCCTCGCGTATTCTGGGCATGGGTGACATGCTGACCTTGATTGAAAAAGCCAGCAAAGAATACGATGAGAAGAAATCATTGGAACTCGCTGAAAAAATGCGTGAGAATACCTTTGATTTCAACGATTTCATTGATCAGCTGGACCAAGTTCAGAATATGGGACCAATGGAAGACCTGCTGAAGATGATTCCAGGTATGGCTGGTAACCCAGCCCTTGCCAACTTGAAAGTTGACGAGCGTGAAATTGCAAGAAAACGAGCTATCGTATCTTCTATGACACCAGCCGAACGAGAAAATCCTGATTTGTTGACACCGAGCCGTCGCCGTCGTATTGCTAACGGTTCAGGAAATAGCTTTGTCGAAGTCAATAAATTTATCAAGGATTTCAACCAAGCGAAGATCATGATGCAAGGTGTCATGTCTGGCGATATGAGCAAGATGATGAAGCAAATGGGTATTAACCCAAATAATCTTCCAAAGAATATGCCAAATATGAATGGTATGGATATGTCTGCTCTTGAAGACATGATGGGCGGTGCAGGAATGCCTGATATGAGCCAACTGATGGGAGGAGCTGGTATGCCAGATATGTCCCAAATGTTTGGAGGCGGTTTGAAAGGTAAAATTGGTGAGTTTGCCATGAAACAAGCCATGAAACGCCAAGCCAATAAAATCAAGAAAGCTAAAAAGAAGAGAAAATAATCTCTTCTTTTTACTTTTTTTCTAAGTGGTTAAGTTGTAGCAATAGAAAATAGGAGTAGGATGGTAGAAAAGAGCTCTATTTTGCATTTTGAATTTCCGTTATAGAGGAAAGTTTTAAAAAAGTCCCTCATACTAGACATTTTCCGTGATGTCCGTTAAAATGGAAAAATAACGATAAACAAAGGACAAGTCATGAATTATATCGCAATAATAGGAAATATTATCCACTCAAAACAGGTTTCCCAGCGTTCAAACACTATAGAAGGTCTAAAACAGCAGCTGCATAGTATCAATTATTCTTTTTCCCAGAACTTGGCATCGCCATTTACCCTTACAAAGGGAGATGAATTTCAAGCCCTATGCAAACCTAACCCTCATATTTTTTTGATGATTGACCAAATTCAACTGGCTTTTCGTGATCAGCTAGAAATAAAATTTGGAATTGGACTGGGGAAAATTTTGACCGCCATCGACCCCAAACAAAGCATTGGAGTGGATGGACCTGCTTATTGGGAAGCGCAAAAAGCGATAAAGTTCATTCAAGATAAGGATGATTATGGTAGTAGCCTAGTTGCTTTTTCTTCTGAATACAAGCAAATCGACCGTGTCATCAATCCTTTACTTACTTCAAGTGATTTTATCAAAGCTACTTGGAATAGTTCACAAACGGATCTGTTTGTGAACTTAATCTCCAAAAAAATCTATCATGAAGAATTTAAGCAAAAGCCAATTGCTGAGAAAATGAAACTCAGTCAAAGCGCCTTTACTAAACGCTTAAAATCAAGTGGAATAAAACTTTATTTCCGAAATCGAAAAATAGCTATGGATTTAATCCTGCAGCTCAGTCAAAGAAGTTGAATATGTTTACATAATTTATATTGTGTAATTTTTTTTCAGAATTCTAATCGCAATACAATTTCATCTTCATCATATTCGCCCGTTTCAACAAAGCCAAGCGATTGATACAAGGCTTTGGCTGGGGTGTTTTGGGATAAAATGCAAAGCTGAACAGCTGAAAATTTTCTTTCTGAGCGGAATTTTTCCAGTAACTGTGTCATAGCCTGACGACCCAAACCTTGTCGCTGGAAGTCGGCATCAATGAAGAATTCAGAGATGAGATAGGCTTGTCGTTCAGGGAAATCATGGTATAAAACTAGATCGACTCAGCTTGGTCAGGCGAAACTGATAAAGGAATTCTCCAATTATCAGGGTTAATAGGAACAAAATCAAGCATAAAACCTCCTTTCGTATTTGTTTTTATTATAGCATATTTTTTTATTAACTAATTTCCCTACAGACATCTTTCTGAAAAACTATAATTTTCTTGAAACTTATATGAGGTTATGCTATACTAATCATATAACTAAAATCAGGAGAAATACATGCGTCGTGAGTTATTATTGGAAAAAATTGAACAGCTAAAAGAAATCATGCCCTGGTATGTCTTGGAATATTACCAATCAAAGTTGTCTGTGCCTTATAGTTTCACAACCTTATATGAATACTTGAAAGAATATCGTCGTTTTTTTGAATGGTTGCAGGATTCAGATTTGGTCACTGTTAAACGGATTGCTGACATTCCTCTGGATGTTCTGGAACATCTGACCAAGAAAGATATGGAGGCCTTTATTCTTTATCTGCGGGAACGTCCCTTACTGAACGCCAATACCACGCAGAATGGTGTGTCGCAGACCACCATTAACCGTACCCTGTCGGCTCTTTCTAGTCTCTTCAAGTATTTAACCGAAGAAGTGGAAAATGAGCAGGGCGAGCCCTACTTCTACCGCAATGTCATGAAGAAGGTGTCCACCAAGAAGAAGAAGGAAACCTTGGCAGCACGGGCGGAGAACATCAAGCAAAAGCTCTTTTTGGGAGATGAAACCATGGAGTTCTTGGACTATGTGGACAAGGAATACCAGGTCAATCTCTCAAAACGTGCTCTCTCCTCCTTCCAAAAAAACAAGGAACGGGACTTGGCGATTTTGGCACTTCTCTTGGCATCTGGTGTTCGTCTGTCTGAGGCGGTCAATCTGGACCTCCGTGATGTCAACCTCAATATGATGATTATCGAAGTAACCCGTAAGGGTGGTAAACGGGATTCGGTCAATGTGGCTGGGTTTGCTAAGCCCTATCTGGAAGCCTATATGAGCATCCGTCAACAACGCTACAAGGCTGAAAAAACGGATACAGCCTTCTTTCTGTCCGAATACCGTGGTCTGCCCAATCGTATCGACGCTTCTTCTATTGAAAAAATGGTAGCCAAGTACTCTGCGGACTTCAAGATTCGTGTGACACCCCACAAACTCCGTCACACATTGGCAACTCGTCTCTACGACGCCACCAAGTCGCAAGTTCTAGTCAGTCATCAGCTGGGCCATGCCAATACCCAGGTCACTGATCTCTATACCCATATCGTCAACGATGAACAGAAAAATGCTCTGGATCAGTTATGATGTTACGTAACATAAATTATGTAAATAAATTAAGGAGTAAGCGAAAACTTACCCCTTTTTTCTCTTAAATCTAAATCAATTCTTTCAATTTGTCCTGATTGACAGCTGGGTACTGGTCCAAAAAGGCTGAGAGTGTACGCAGAACAGCAGGTATGTGTCCAATCTGGTCATTCTCCACCTGCAAGACCAAGAGTGGCTCGTGGAGGCTCATACGGAGCAAGAGCCAGCCGTCACCATAAGGCTCAGTCAGGTCAAACCGCACTCCTTCTTCGTTTTCTGGGTTAAAAGCAAAGCCTTCGAGGCTGGTTTGGCGGAGGTTAGCAATCACCTGTTCACCCAGTGCTCGATAATCTGTAGCTTCTAGTTTGAACCGCACTTCTTGGGTTTCCAGCGGTTGTTTAAGCTGGGCAATCAAGTCGTCCAAGGACTTGCCTTCCGCTTGCAGTTTTGGTAAGAGCATGAGAATCTTAGCTGCCACATACGTTCCGTCATCGAGGAAGTAATTCTCTTTAAAGGCAGCGTGTCCTGAAGTTTCGATAGCCAACTGGCAATCAACTCCCTCTTGGTTTGCTAAAATAGCACGGTTGATGACATTACGGTAACCTGAAATATAGCGAATTTGTTTGCCGCCAAGGCTTTCAATAAAGATTTTTAGGTGTTCAGAGGTTGGAGAGTTGGTCACAACACTGGTTCCTGGATGTTCAGCTAGGACAATCTGGCTAAGAACAGCAATCAGGTTGTTACGATTGAGAATTTGACCTGACTTGGTGACCAGGGCGGCACGGTCAACGTCGGTATCAAAGATAATGCCAAGGTCTGCACCTTGCTTCAAGACAGCCTGACGAATGCTTTCCATAGCTTCCTTGTTGTCTGGGTTTGGAACATGGTTTGGGAAGGTACCATCTGGGTCTAAGAATTGTGAACCAGTGGTATCTGCTCCCAATTCTTTCAACACTTTCTCAGTAAAGAAACCTCCCGCGCCATTTCCAGCATCAACGATGATATTAAGACCTGTCAGTGGTTTTCCTTGTCCGCCACAAGCGGTACGAATTTTGCCAACTAAGTCTTGGGCATAAGGCGTAATCAAGTCTGCTTGGGTCACACTTCCAAGGGAAGAAGCTGGCAAGTCTTCACTATGCGAGAGGATGAAGTCAATATCTTCATGCTCTGCTCCGCCATTTTCCGAAAAAATCTTAATGCCGTTAAAGTAATAAGGTAGGTGGCTGGCAGTAACCATGACGCCTGCGTGGCACTTGAACTGCGGGTACTGGGTGCTCATGAAGAGGGCGGGCGTGGTGGCCATGCCAAGGTCAATCAACTGAATGCCCAAGCGCACCGCTTCTTCCGTGAAGGCTGCGACCAGGTCTGGACCGCTGAGGCGGCTATCCCGACCGATACCAATTTTGAGTTGTCCTTTTTGATAGGCTTGAGCAAGTTCAGGCTTCTGGATTAGCCAATGAATCAGTCCGCGAACGATTTCCTTGGTGGCTTGCGGCGTGAGGTTGACAGCGTATTCGTCCGTTGCAATCGCAATCCCGCGAATATCCGATCCGTTTTGTAGTACGTGATGATGGGTCATAGCTTCCTCCTTGAGTTAGATAGTCTTAGTATAGCATAATTTCAAAACGCTTTCAAAACTAAAAAGCACAGTTTTCACTGTACTTTAGTGATGCTTACAGTTGTCCCAGCTTCCAATTGACTTTCCACGGAAATAGCTAGTTCCAACTGATTCAAGACCCGCTTGGTTAGATAGAGCCCAAAACCTGTCGCTTTTTGGTGTTCACGGCCATTAAAACCTGTAAATCCCTCGTCAAACAGGCGTGGAATGTCTTCGGCTAGAATCCCAATTCCCGTATCGGAAATAGAAATTCCCTCATTCAGTTCAATGGCTACCTTACCACCTGTCTTATTGTACTTGAGGGCGTTGTCGATGATCTGTGATAGGGCAAAACTGAGCCACTTTCTGTCGGTTTTCAGTAACCAATTTCCATCGATGGTCACTGAAATGTCTTTTTGCAAGAACTGATTGCGGTATTTTTTGACTAAATCGACCACTACGTCTCTTACTTCCACCTGCTCAAAACGAAAATCGCTGGCATGGTTGGTCAGCTTGAGGTAGTTGAGAAGATTGGCCATGTAATTGTCCAAGCGTAAGAGCTGGTGATTGACATCCTGCTGGTTGAGATTGTCAGTCTGGCTCATCAAAGACAGGGCAGCCAGAGGCACTTTCATCTGGTGGGACCACATTTTGACCATAGCTTGCAGGTCTTCTTCTCGTGACTTATAGACCAAAAGCTGCTCCCGCGTCGCCTCCTTTTCCGCTTCAATCAAGTTGAGATAGGCCAAGTCCACAGGCTTATTAAGCAGGGGCAGAGCTTCTTCATGGACATAGTCATCCAAGGCTCTCATGCGGTTGTGAAACTTCCAGAAAAGCCCTACTGTCAGTAGGATGATAAGGGTTAGGGACAATAGCAGAGCGTTTTGTAGAAATTCTCTGGGCAATTGGTAGAGATAGAAAAGCAAGATAAAACTGCCAGACAAAACAATGTATGAGAAATAAAAACTCCTATATTCTCGGATAAATCTTGCTATCATTTGACCAAGTACCCCACACCACGAACCGTATGAATACGTTCAAAACCGACCTCGCTCACCTTCTTACGCAGTCTGGTCATGTTGACATTGAGCGTATTCTGGTCGATAAATTCTTCATTTTCCCAGAGTTTTTCCAAGAGTTCTTCCTTGCTGACAATCTGCCCTTGTCTTTCTAGCAAGGCGGACAAAATCTTGGTTTCCGTAGGAGACAATTGAACCTGTTCTGATTCGTTTGAAAATCGCCCGTCTAAACTAAGCTGGAATTGGTCGATAGACAAATCAGTTGTTTTGCTGAATTGATTGACCCTACGCAGAAAGGCACCGATTTTGGCATCCAAAATTCCTAGTGAAAAAGGCTTGGAAACAAAATCATCGCCACCCATGTTCATGGCCATGACCGCATTCATCTCATCATCGCTAGAAGAGATAAAGATAATGGGCATGGTCATGGTTTTACGGATTTCTGTCGTCCAGTAAAAGCCGTTGTAATAAGGCAGGCTAATGTCCATCAGCACTAAGTCTGGTTTGATTTCCGCAACTTCCTGACTGACAGCTCGGAAATTCTGCACACTTTCTACCTGATAAGATTTTCCCAAATGCTGCTTCAAGAGCTGGACAATCATCTCATCATCTTCAACAATATAAATCTTTTCTTTTTTCATGTTCTTCATTCTGCAAAAGCCAGGACACAGGTCTTGGCTTCTAGATACTTCCATTTCTCATTTTTATGTTTGTCATAATCAATTTGTCATCTTCAATACTGACGATAACCCTGTAATTGCCGATACGATAGCGCCATTGACCAGAACGATTAGCAGTCAAGGCTTTTCCGTATTGTCTGGGGTTGTCACACCCGTCAATATGCTTATACAGATACCGCAAAATCAAACTTGCAGCAGTTTTATCCATCTTTCGAATTTGCTTTTGAGCCTTAGCAGACAAAATAACCTTATAACTCAATGCCCAACTCCTCAGCCATTTGTTCTAATGTTATCGGCTCAATTCCATTCGCCAAGTCTTCTTGGTATTCTGCCCAAGCTTTGTCTGCCACACGCGCATCGTACTCATCTTCAAGGGCTTCAAGGGTTTTAGTCCGAATGAGTTCTGATAAACTCACACCTTCAAACTTTGCCATAGCTTGCATAAAGAGTTTGTCCTGCTCAGAAACTTTCAATGTAATAGCTGCCATTTTCTCACCTCTTCTAGTGTTCCTTAGGTATTACCATTGTAACACCATTTCCTAAAAAAAGCAAGAAATCTCGCACAAGGCGAGACTTCTTCTACCGTTCAATAATGCGATAATAGGTGCGACTAGTCCACTTGTAAATGACAAAGTAAATCAAGGCAACTGCAAGCAATGTAATTCCACTGACCGTGTAAATCATAAGAGATGAGGTAACCCCAAAGGTCAGTAGCATTTGCTTCAGCATGACCAAGGATACTACAAAATGCACAGTTGCCATGACCAAAGGCATAAAGAAGACCGTAAGTGTTTGGGAGTTAATGGTCTTTTTGACCGCTGCTGCACTCATGCCCACTTCTTGTAGGATCTTGTAGGATTTTTTGTCTTCATACCCTTCCGAATACTGCTTGTAGTAGATAATCAAGGCTGCCCCCAGTAGGAAACTAATGCCCAACAAGAAACCTGTAAAGAGGAAACCGCCTGTAAAGCCCATCAGTAAATTGTTGAAATCTGATTTTTGCATAGCATATCCTAGGAATTCTCCGTTTGCATCGTTGATATTATAAGAGTCCCCAGTTTGCTCACCAATCGAAGCAACCTCTTCATTTGTTAAGTCGGTAAAGACACGGTAGTCCAGACTGACTTGATAGCCTTGCGGATTATTGGACTCATAATACTCACGAACAGTATTCAATACAGTGTCATCACTGACTACCATAACGGCGGCATTTAGCGTATTGGTGATGTCTGGGAAAATAGCCTGGTCAAGATTAGCTACATTCTCAAAGGTTTGATCACCCAAAACAAGCTTCTTCAGCGATGGTTTTTCGCCCGGACGCATAAAGACCACTTGATTGGCAGCAAGCTCTGGCAGGTCATTGCCTAATTTCCTGAAATCATCTTGCGTGATGAAGTAGGTAAAGGCCATTTTAGAAAAATCTGGATTGGAAATATTTTTTGGGCTAATGACAATCTCTTCGCCACCATCATAGACCAACCCAGCTTGATAGGTCAGGTAGGATAGATTGTCATTGGCTTTTTCTGGAAAATGGCTGAGTACCGATTGCTGATAGGCAGCTTCACCTTGACTTCTATCCGAAACTTTATAGGTAATGGATGTTTCCTTGGGATAGAGTCCACCAGTCATACTGCTCATACCTGTATAAAGGGATGTTGTAGTCGCAATGGTCACAAAGGCCATGACGGCAAGTAGCGTAATATTGGCCAAACCCGTTGCGTGCTGTTTCATCCGGAAAATCATCTGCGATGTCGTAATAAAATGCTCAGGCGTATAGAAATACCGCTTGTTTTTCCGACGAGCCTTCAAATACCAAGTCATAAAGCTGATGTAGAACAGATAGGTCCCCGCAATGACAAAGAGCACAGCGATAAAGAACCGATAGATAACAGCTAGACCTTCTGCTTTAGATGAAAGCGATAAGTAGTATCCAACACCCAGTCCCACTACACCAAGGGCAGCCAGAAGGACATTGCCTTTTGGCTCCTTCTCTCCTTTTTCACTAGCTCGGAACAAAATCAGTGGACTGGTCTTGCCAATGGTCCGAATGGCCAGCAATTCCAAGAGAAAGAAGATACCAGCAAAGAGAAAGGCGGTCATGACAAAGGCCAGAGGATCTATTCCAAAATGTAAATCACTATAATGTGTTATATTGACAAAAATCAAGTAGAGAACATTTGCAAACACACCAGCTAAGACAGAACCAAGAACCACAACCAGTAAGAATATCATCATCAATTCTAGGCTGGCTATCAAGGCTACTTTTTTCTTGTTCATCCCCAGCATGTTATAGAGACCAAATTCCCTCGCCCGTTGTTTCATCAGGAAATTAAAACTATAAATCTCCATAATGACCGAGAAAATGGTCAGAACAACAACACCAAGACCTATAGAAATGGCACCAGAGCCCATGGTCTTCATAACTGGACTTAGCATGAGTAAGAACATGGAACAAATCAGAGTAAATAGTACAAGACTGGCTAAAACGAAGGGAGCAAAAACACCCATGGATTTTCGGATATTTTGCCCAGCAAGTTTGAGGTAAAACATCTACTCACCCCCTAAAAGTGCAGACATATTGAGCGAAATTTCTTTGGCAAAGTCTTGATTGCTCTTGCCTGCCTTGTACAATTGATGGAAAATGCGACCGTCCTTGATAAAGAGAACCCGTTTGGCATGACTGGCTGCGTTGGCTGAGTGGGTCACCATGAGAATGGTTTGGCCGTCACGGTTAATCTCTTCAAACAAATTCAGCAAGTCCTCTGAATTGCGATAATCTAGGGCAGCCGTCGGTTCGTCTGCTAGGACAATTTGTGGCTGGGTAATCAAACTACGAGCAATGGCCACGCGCTGCTTTTGTCCACCAGATAGTTCAAAAGGACGTTTCTTCAACAAATCTTGAATGCGTAATTTTGGAGCTAAAGCTTTCAACCGTTTTTCCATTTCCTCATGGCTGGTACGTGCCAATACCAGAGGTAAAAAGATATTGTCTTGGATGGACAGGGTATCCAAGAGATTAAAATCTTGGAAAACAAAACCTAGGTTACGCAAACGGAAATCTGCCAGCTTGCTTTCCTTGATTTTGGTGATGTCTTGATTGTTTAAGATAACAGAGCCCCTCGTCGGCTTGTCCAGGGTTGCTAGAATGTTAAGCAAAGTCGTCTTACCTGAACCACTTTCACCCATAATTGCGATAAATTCGCCCTCTTCTACCTTAAAATCCACATCTTGCAAGGCACGAGTTTCCTCTTTTGAAAAGCGCGTGCGGTAAACTTTTTCTAAATGATTGATTTCTAATAACATATTAACTCCTAATTGTTTTCTTTAGATAAATCAACTGCATCAAGTAATGCTTGATAGTCGATTCGGTCTGACTCAGAAATATTATCTTCTAAATCCACCTTATAATAACCATCCTGGACACCGACGGCCCATTCCTTGTTAGTTGTTACATAGAGAGTATTCAAGGATATTGTCTTTTTCACTGCCCCTTCTTCTTTGACAACAGGCCATTCCATAAACTGAACTTCTGCTCCTTGAATACTATCTTCGGCAACTTCCTGTTTGCTAACGGCATAGTCTTTTCCCTTGTAATGGAAAGTTTGATAGCCCTCATCAAAGCTAAGGCCTGCTGAAGAGGAAGAACAAGCAGTTAGCATTATACTGCCCAAAGCCAGCAAACCAAATGCTTTCTTTTTCATAGTTTCCTCCCTCTAGTATGCCATAAATCGCATACTTTGCAAATCATGGGCGAGCTCTTCCAAAAATGCAGCTTGTTCCATGAGTTCAATCTTCTCTTTTTCAGAGAATACCTTTTCTTCTATTCTCTTTGATTGTAAAAATTTGAATGACATATGATTTCCTTCTTTCGTTTACTTATGAGTCTATTATAGAACAGATCCCTTTGCCACTCCCTTACAGTTCATACTAAGAAACTTACAGCTTTGTAAGGAAAGAAAAAAAGACACCATTTCTGGCATCTTTCAATTCATTTTATTTTGTTAGACCGATAAAGGCAATCATGTCATCCAACTCTTCCTTGCTCTCTGTCACAAGGAGGTAGGCATCATTTCCTTGCAATTCTGCAAAGGCGTCGGGCATGCGTTTAACGGTCTTAATCTTATCAGCAAATTTCTGATAAATATCGTCTGCTGAGTAAACATAGTCTGTTGTATCACGACGAGTTGCTACCAAGCAGTATTGTGGTTCAAATCTACGTTCCTCAATTGTACCACCTGTTGCGATATTAGCATAGTCACGGAAGAGATCAATGGAATGGGCGTAGTTATAGGCTTCTACTGTGAAACCACCTGCCATACGGTTATTGTATTCAATGGCGATATAATCATCACCTTCCTTGAAAAATTCAATATGGAAGAAACGCTCCCTCATACCAAAAGTCTTGATAATAGCTCTGCCATATTCAACTAACTTCGGATCTAGTTCTTTCTCGATAAAGTAGGCATTGTCCTTCTTGGTTTGTATCAATTCAAACGGTGTATGAACGTAGGTCAAACCTGTTTCAAAAACAACATTGCCTTCATGATCGACCAATCCGTCATATGTTGTGATGATGCTTGAATTAACAAATTTTTCTAAGAAATAGACGGTGCTTCTATCCCAAGTGTCAACAAATCGATCAAAATCTTCCTTATTTTCGATTTTGAAAGTCCCAGATGCACCGACACCATTGTCTGGCTTAGCAATCATTGGAAAACCAACATTCTTCAAAGCTCTGCCAAAGTCGCGTTCCGTTTTAACCACTACACCTGGAACAACTGGAACACCTGCTTTTTTGAAATATTTTTTCATTTCAGACTTAAATTTAGTCTTTTTCAGGTGTTTGGGTTTGGCACCAAAGATATTAAATTGCTCACGTAGGGCTGCGTCGTTTTCAAGCCAGTGCTCATTGTGGGATTCTACACGGTCAATTGGACCATGTTTGTAAATTAGGAAGGCTGCCGCACGCTTAACTTCATCTAAATTTTCTAAATCATTCACACGGAAGTATTCTGTCAAAGCATTGCGGAGTTCTTCAGGTAATTGATCATAAGGTTCTTGTCCGATACCAAGAACAGTCACTCCTTCTTTTTTAGCCAATTCGATGGTGAAGGGTTGGAAATTTTCTGGATAAAAAGGGGAAATAACGAGATAATTCATAGGCAGTCCTTTCTAATTTTTTATAGTCCGATTGAGTGAAGAAAGAATGGCATTTGTTTTCTCCACCATACCCAGTCGTGAGCCACATCAGTACCCCAGGTGTCAAACCAAGCTGGGATATTTTTCTCTTCAAATGCGCGTTTTAGATTATAAAATGAGTCTAAGCCATCTTGCTCCCAATCGCCCAAACCTGTGCAGACGATGATATCTGCTTGGCGATATTTGTCGATAAACCAACCATCATTTTGGTTCCAGATGTAGTCTGCTGGTGAATTTTGATAAACTGCATCATCATGCCCGTAGTCGTGGTTGTTGTTAAAGAAACGAGCATCATAGACACCTGAAAGGGCGATAACTTTTGTAAATACATCTGGATGCTGGAGGAAGAAATTGAGCGCGTGATAAGCTCCCATAGAACAACCAGTTGTCATCATACCGTCAAACCAACCCGTCTTATGTTTGATAAATGGAATAGCTTCCTCAATTACATAACGTTCATAGGCACGATGAGCCTCTGCTTTATCATGAATGGATTTCCAATCTGCTAACCAGCTTTCTTTATCATGACTGGTAAGAGTAAAAAATTGGACATTCCCAGCCTCAATTGAGCCACGGCAGGCTTCAATCATACCAAAATCTGCGTATTCATTGTACGAACCGCCTGATGAAGCGAAAACAACCACAGGGATACCTGCGTGACCATATCGGTTGAGATTCATTTCACGACCGAGATGGCCTGACCAGTGACTTAAAAATTCTACGTGCATCTTTTTTCTCCTAACTAATTCTTTACATTACCATTTTTCGCTTAAAAAGCGCAAGCAATCTGGCAAATAAGCTGCCCAAGCTTCTTCGTTGTGGACGGCACCGGAAACAACTTCCAAGGCGATATTGTCCAAATCAATTCCACCTGCTATCAATTGACGGTAGTAAGTTAGCGAGGAATTGATATAAGATTGCTTGATATTACCTGCCATCAGCGTTTTATCAGTATCATCTGCTTCCTCTGTTCCGACGTAGATATAAACTCGTTGGTCCTTATCCAGTGCTTGTCGCTCAATGTAACGGTCAAAGGCTTCTTGATGGAGCCAGTTAGCTGATGAAAATACTCCCAAACAGCCAATTTGGTCCTGATAGGCCAGTCCCATAAATTGAGTGATGTTGCCACCAAGTGATGAGCCAATCATGGCAGTATGGATTTTATCGGACTTAGTTCGATAGGTTTGGTCGATAAAAGGTTTGACCACATCCATAACAAATTCGGCATACAAGGTACCCTTTCCACCAAACTGAACACCAGGAATACCCATCTCGCTAAACTTCCAAGCAGCATATTCATGCATGCGATCAGCACCATCGTTATCAATAGCCACTACGATCATTTTTGCAATGTCTGGATTACGCTTAATAGTTGGGATGACTTTCCAAGAATGCCCTGAAAAAGCTTCCTTACTGTAGAGTACATTTTGCCCATCGTGGAAATAAACAACAGGGTAGGTTTTATCCGTATCTTCCTCATATCCTTTTGGCAATAAAACACGGACACGGCGTTTTCTAGCAGTAAAGGGTACTTCTAATTCATGAGTTTTCATATCTAGATAAAAATAGGACTTGTTCATAGACATCTCTTTCTAAACAGTGTTTTTAGTATTATACCATAGATTTTCTGAAATATTCAGAAAATTTAGTTTTTTTATTTCATTATTCTGATTTTCCGAACAATTTTTGCTCAGTTTTTAAGCGTTCCTCATAGACTCGACGGTAACGTTCCAGTTCTTTCAGTTCACGACTGGTCAGATTTTCAAAAATAGCCAATTCAATCCTGTCCTTATTACGTCGCCAGGTAGCAACCAGTCGTCCCTTGTAGAAAACAACGGGCTTGACAATGCCTGTCAGCGTATATATCTGGCGGATAAACTTAGGATCAAAGAAAGGATTGGCTTTCTTTTCATAACCTAGCAAAAGTTGGTCGAAACCTGCCACGAAGAGGCAGTCAGGCAGTTCTGCTTCTTCTAATTTTCCTAGATAAAAACGTTCTTCCCCTGCTACTTCTAAAGTTTTCAAATCCAACTGTTTCATCCAATCTAGGACCGTAGATTTATTTTCCTTGAAGTAGTAACGAGCATCCGCTAAGCTGACAGGACCAAAACCTGAAAAATACCGCCGTGCGATTTCCAGCTCTGCTTTTTCCCGTGAAAGTGGCTGAAAGTCTGTCAGGCGATGAAAACGTTTGGCACCGTACTCTTGATAGACTTCCCCACGCTCGACCATGTAGCGAAAAAGGCCGCCCCAGGCATTAAAGACCTGCTTCTCCTCCTCCTGCGTCATCTTTTCCGCACGGCAAAGGGCCTTGAGTTCCTCGCGGTTCATAGGACCTTGCTCAAGGGCTTCTAAAATCAGCTGGTGGTACTTCTGCTTTGTCTGCGGACTAAACCCATCTCGTCCTTCTGTCCTCAGGTAGTCGGTGCTGGCCAGCCGCCCCTCGTGGATATAGAGAGGAATTTCCGACTTGAGATAGGCATGAACCGTTCGCCGAATGGACCACTGGCGTGTCAACTCCTCCTGCCAGCTACCCTCATGAAAATCCTCCGCTGTCATACGGTTACGAAATCCGACATGAACATAGGGCTGAAACTGAGCCTGCAACCCATTGAGATTTTGGCAGATTTGCTGAACAGACTGAGGTGACAGTAAGCCCTGTTTCTTCAAGATAATTCCCTTCCAAGTATCGTGATTCATTCGTTTCTCCTTCGTTTTTCTAACCCTAGTATATCACAAAAGACACCCGAAGGTGTCCTGTACATTATGCTTTCACAATGGGAATCCAGAGTTCCATTTGGTAGTCTGGGGAACTCATGTCTCCTTCAAAATAGTACTCAAAATCTGGTGCACCTGAATGGCGATAGCCGTGTTCAGGAAAAAAAGTTTCTAGCGCATAACGCCATCCTGCATGAATAGATTGAGGAACAGGGCCTGTTAGGGTAAAAATAGCATAGTCAGCTTCGTGAACATCAAGAAGTTCTAAGCCTAACTTAGTCGCTTTTTCACTATCTGTGACATCATAAGCAGCCATATAATTAATCGTCTCGTCCGCTTGAGCTAATGTACAAACTCCAAAGGACTGCCCACTTCCTAGAGCAGCTAACTCTTCATAAGTATGGTTCTTGAACAAGTCTTCCCATACCTGCGGACACACTTCGTTACTGATTGCTGTGCGAAGAAGTCCAGCAACTGTAAAACCAGCCTTCTTTTCAATACGAACATCCATTTCTTTACCTCCTTGGATGGTTAATGATAGTTGCAAGGGTAAGAGGACCTTAAAAGGCAACCCCTTACGCACTTGACTAGGAGAAATCTGATGAAATTGTTTGAAGGCAAAGGCAAAAGAATCCGAAGATTCATACCCATATTTAAGGGCTATATCTATAATCTTTGCCTGTCCTTCACGAATGTCCATAGCAGCTCGCGTCAACTTTCGTAACCGAACGTATTCTGACAAGGACATATCTGTCAGAATCGAAAAGAGACGACTAAACATGGGAACGGAATATCCTGATATGCGCAAAAATTCCCGTTCATCGATTTCGCTTTCTAAAACGGACTCTAGGTAACGTACGGTTGCATTGAACTCTTTTATCATCAACTTCCCCTTTCCCTATCAGTTTACCATCTACCATCCAAGTTTTTCCGATACTTTTCGTCGGAAAACTATCGGCTTAAACCGTCAAAAACTCTTCCAAGTCCTTGAGTGAACGCTCTGCTATTGCTTCATAACGCTCCTTCTTGTCGCGGATCCGCGGCCCATCCAGCTCCTTGATGATCCCAAAGTTGACATTCATAGGCTGGAAGTGCTTGCTTTCGGTGTGGGTGATGTAGAATGGCAGAGCACCGATAGCTGTGGTCTGTGGGAAGATGACTGGGTCTTCACCACGGAAGCGGCGAACAGCATTGATACCGGCTACTAAGCCAGAGGCGGCAGACTCGACATAGCCTTCGACTCCTGTCATTTGACCTGCAAAGAAAAGATTGGGATTTTTCTTGGTCGCAAAGGTCTGTTCCAATAAGTTTGGCGAATCCATGTAGGAATTGCGGTGCATAACACCATAGCGAACAAATTCTGCATTTTCAAGTCCTGGAATCATCTGGAAGACCCGCTTCTGCTCGCCCCACTTGAGATGGGTTTGGAAGCCAACAATGTTATAAAGACTACCTGCTGCATTGTCCTGACGGAGTTGGACAACAGCATAGGGGGTCTTGTATTCACCATCACGTGGTCCCTTGTAATCTTCAGGGTATTCCAGACCGACTGGCTTCATAGGGCCATATAGCATGGTTTTGATTCCACGTTTGGCCATGACTTCAATAGGCATACAGCCCTCAAAGTATTTTTCTTTTTCAAAGGAATTGAGCGGCGCCTCTTCGGCTGAAATCAAGGCCTCATAGAAAGCGGTGAACTGCTCCTTGTTCATTGGAGCATTGAGATAAGCAGCTTCTCCCTTGTCATAACGGGACTTAAGATAAACTAAGTCCATGTTAATGGTCGAGCTGTCCACAATCGGTGCTGCCGCATCGTAGAAGTAAAAACCGTCGCCACCATTAAGCGAGTGAATCTTCTCTGCCAAGGCGTCTGATGTCAAAGGCCCCGTCGCGATGACTGTAATGGCATCATCAGGAATGTCCGTAATCTCACCGCGAATGACCTCAATCAGTGGGTGGTTGTAAATCTCATCAGTGACTGCTTGAGAGAAATTCTCACGGTCCATGGCCATGGCACCACCAGCAGGTACACGGTGAGCCTCACCAGCACGCATGATAATGGAATCCAAACGACGCATCTCTTCCTTGAGCAGACCGACAGCGTTAGTCAAACTATCTCCACGGAATGAATTGGAACAAACCAACTCCGCAAACTTGTCCGTCTTGTGCTGAGGAGTCGGCTTTACACCACGCATCTCGTAGAGTTTGACAGGAATGCCACGTTTGGCAATCTGATAAGCAGCTTCTGAGCCAGCCAAGCCAGCTCCGATAACGTTAATGTGGGTTTGAGACATGAAACTAATACCTCTAGCCAGAATATCTGACTACTGTTTGGGAATACCCCAAAACAGAACCTTTCTAAATTTTATACCTATCTAGTATACCAGAAAATGGCTAGAAAAGACAAAACTACCTTCATTGAAATGAAAGTAGCTTCACCTTTTTACATAATATATTTTATGTATATTCTTTACTGTTCTATCGCTTATTTACAATAGCTCCGCTATATCTCCAACAACCTCAAAATTCCAACCAAGTCTCCTATAAGAGTCGATTTCTTCCTGACTATACGGGAAAGTATTCAGCAAAATGGAATCCATTCCCAATTCATGAGCAATAGCTATATCGGATGTCAAATCATTACCAACCATAACCGTTTCCTCAACATCAAGATTATTTTCCTCTAAAACCAGTTGAAGAAATGCTGGTTCAGGCTTCTTCATCTTAAAGTCAGAAGAGATATAAATTTTTTCCATCAAATCCGCACAACCTGTCTGTTCAATTTCTGCCTGAGTAAAAATTCGTTGAGCATTAGAGAGAATAAATAATCGCGCTTCTCTATCCTTTAATGTCTGTAGACTAGTTAGGGTATTTTCATAAGCCTCTAACTTTTCACGTGAAAGCACGCGGAAAATCGTGGCTACTACTTGCCCAAAAGTCTCTAAATCAGTCGGCTTATTGGTACTTTGGTTTTCATTTGGTGCATCCGTTAATAGGCGAATGAAGATTGTTTCTAAATCAATTTCGACATACTGATAACTCACTGTTTCCGCGAGAGAGCTCTCTGCCTCTTCTACAAAACGATGATAGGCATTTTTCAACTGGCGCGGTCGATAGGAACAACCAAAAGCATTGTAAATCTGTGTTAGCTGATTCCAGACCTCTAGTTTATTCTCATCTGTACGAATATCAACCAATGTATCATAAAAATCGAAGATATAGTTTTTGTAACTTTTCATGTCTTTCTCCTAATCTTTAGACATCATTTTTTATATTATACCCCACAACAAAAACGTTTGCAACAATAGAACGAAAAAACCTACCACACATTGAACTGCACCCCAAAAGTTAGACAGAAAAAATCTAACATTTGGGGTGCTATTTTTATGAAATTGAGCTATGAAGACAAAATCGAAATCTA
>NZ_JAVIHI010000020.1:0-37884 GCF_036680365.1 Streptococcus sp. SS-4456
GGAAACTTACCCAAATACCATTCTCCATAGTGACCAAGGTTGGCAATACCAACATGAAGTCTATCACCGTTTTCTTGCAAGTAAAGGCATATCTTGCAGAAAAATATCAAGTTACGGATTGCCTGCGTATGAGTAATGGTGGAAATACTTACCGAGGTTTTGATAAGGAAACCAATCAAGAAGTTATCATTAAGGAAGCACGAGCGGAAGTCGTTTCATATGAAAAGATTACAAAAAAGATGCTGCGAGAAAATGAATACAAATATGCTAAACACCTACAAGCTTCTAATCGAACTCCTAAGATACTGGAAAGAGTAAAAGAATGGATAAATGACTACTATATCTATGAAAGCATCAGAGGCCAGAATTTGCTAGACTATGCTAGTCCAATGTCATTCTTTACGTACAGTAGCGACACTCCTGGTGAAAATATTGATAAATTTCAACATTTTCTTTCTCTGACGAAACAACTGGTGCATTTTATTGATTATTTCCATAAACGCAATATTGTTTTAAATGATATTCATGCTAATAATTTTATTGTGTCAGAAGATAATAAACTGTATTTTATTGATCTAGAAAATTCTTATGAAAACGAAAATGATAATTTAATTGGGATATACAATGAAATTAGTTTGAAAGAATGGAATAGATTAGATGGAAAACTTGGGGATTGTCATAAACTGGCGAATTTAATCTTATTTTTACTAGGTCGTTTGCAAATAAGAAGTGGAGAGAAATACGAAGCTCATTTAACAGATGATTTGCTAAGTAGATATGGTATAAAAACTAATCTATCCCAACTGATTTCTTATCTACTCACTGATGAAGCAAGTATATCTGTTGCAAAAGAAATGGTTGAAAATGTAAGAGCAGAGCTAGGAAAAGTCTGCTATGAGTTAATACCTTACGAAAATTCAATGCCTGAAGTTTCCATTCCCATTAGTCAATTATTGGATTTAGAAGGTTTATCTCAATATATTCGTTGGAAGGAAGATGATGAACGCCTAAAAATTCTTATTGATAGAGAGAGCAATACGGGATTAGACGGCTTGGCTGGAGTCCTGGTCTTAATGGAAGACGGTGCTTTATCAGCTACCCATCAGCAATATGTTGTAACAAAGATTTTGGACAAAATTGTAGAAACAGAGTATGGACCGTCAATTGCATATGGACTGGGGTATGCTTCGCCTTATCTAACTACAGGGGTTGCGGGGGTGCTGAAAGCCTTGCAGTATATTGGTTATCAGAAGTTCCTCGACCTATCTCAAGAATTAGTGAAGGGGTTGTTAGTTGAGTATGGTCAATATCTAGATTTTAGGCAAGGAATGTTGGGAGTTGCAGATACCTTGCTAGATATATTTAGTGCTACAACGAATCAGAAACTACTGGCAGCCGTAGAGAAACAGTTAGTGATGGTTGCAATTAAGGCAAAGTATGATAGGAAATTACAAAAAGAATTACTCTATGTATTTTCACGTTACGGGAGAATAAAAAATGAATTTATTATTAAAGAACAAACTGTATAATGTATTAGCTGTTTCACGTTTACTCAACTCATTGGGTGCACACATTTATAACCTTGTTTTCGTGATCTATGCAGCTACTCAATTTCGCTCAACATGGGCGATATCTATCGCTAATATAATTATGGTTCTCCCTACAATTTTTTCATTTTATATGGGGATTCAAGCAGATAAGACTAAGAAAAAGGCAAACGCATTGTTTTCAGCAGCCCTTGTTCAGACTGTTTTATTCTTTGTTATGTCATTCTTGCTACAAAGTACAACGATTGGAGTATTTGCTCTTGTTTGTGTGATGAATGTGATAACTGATTTACTGTCTGATTATTCTTCAGGTTTGCGGTTACCGATTATGCAGAAGAACTTGAAAGAGGATGAACTTATGGAAGCTTATTCCTTCTTTCAATTCATTTCTTGTGTGAGTGGTATTGGTGGGCAGGCTTTAGGGTTATGGCTTCTATCATTGTCAGGTAATAATTTTAGTATTGTTGCGATGTTGAACGCTTGTTTCTTCTTTATTTCTGGAATTTTACTCTATACACATAAAAAACATTTGACGCATGATGAGATTGAAATAGCATCGTCACAATCCATCAAACAACAGCTAAGTGATGTGATTGATGTTATTAAGGTTGTTTTTGAAACCAATGCCTCTGGCAATCTTTTGACAACTTTAAGTTGTATTTTACTTATGAATGCCCTAGGTGGTGCACTTGGTTCTATCTATACTATCTATTTTCTAGATAAGAGCTTGTTTGGGATGACTTATGGTCAGAGTCTTTTGACTATCAATGCTATCTTGGTTGTGAGTATGATTGTTGGGAGCTTGACACCAAATGATTACTTTGCAAAGTTATCTCTTACAAAAATGATGATTTGTAATGCGCTGGCATTGACCGGAATTGGTTTGAGCCATTTATTGGGACTAAGTGAGTTTGTTGGAGTAGTTTTTCTAGCATTTTCATCCTATATTGGCGGAAAGGTCAATCCTAAAATTGATGCTCTATTATTAGCCAATACTTCGCCGGAACTGCTAGCACGCACAGATACTTTATTGACCATGTTATTTACGCTTTCTCTTCCTGTGGGAACCATTCTCTTTTCTACGTTAGCTACTATACATATTCATTTGACTTGGGGGATGTTTGCTTTTATTGGATTGCTTGCAACTATCTTGGCAGTCCAATCTCAGCTAGCAACTGAAAAATCTAAACTTGTATCTGCATAGAATGGTTTGTCACTCAAAATTCTTTGGATTTTCCAGAGAATTTTTTAGTTTTCCTTAAGTTTGGCGAGTTATACTCTATTCAAGCTAGAAATAGCGAAATTTCTTTTTCATATAATCTCCAGAAAACAGTCAGCAAGAATTAGCTGACTGTTTTTGTATAAAAAATCAAAAAATCCTTGACTCATCCCTAGGGTAATAGTGTATGTTAGGACTATTAAAACAGATGGAGGTTGCTTATGCAGGTCAAAGATGTGGAGAAGTTGACAGGCTTGTCAACTAAGGCGCTTCGGCTGTATGAGGAAAAGGGTCTGATTGAACTGGCGAGAAATCCGCTCAACGATTACCGTGATTATTCGGAGGAAAATGTACGTCAGCTTCGCTTGATTAAGTTGCTCCGCTATTTTGAGTTTTCCTTAGCAGAGATTACGGACCTCCTAGCCTTGCCAGAGGAGGACTTGCAGTCAGCCTTGCATGAGAAAAAGCGGGGAATCAATCAGCAAGCAGAAGAATTGAGAGACAAGGTTGATTTGTTGGACCAGGTGGTCAGAGATTTGGGTAAGAAAGAGGATTGGTTGGAAGAAGCACAGGAATCCATTGCTTTTGTGGAAAGCGGTGAATTTCAAGACTTCAAACAAGATTTAGAAGATGCCTTGCTACCAAGTATTTGGATGACTCTCTTGCAGACCTTGTCGCTATCAGGTCCCATCCTCGGGCTGTTTACCCGAATCCAAGAGGGTCGTCAGGAAAATCTTTTCCTACTAGCAGTGGTTTCCCTGCTAGCAACCGCTTGGATAACGCTTCTCTGGCGAGACTACCTCGTAATCTGGTGGAAACATCGGGACAAGGTTCGCCAGAAGAATCGTAGTCAAGCCTGGTGGATTCCGATTGGTCTCATCTCCCTCGTAGGTGGGATTGTCTACTTTGTCCTTGTTGGCTGGTTGACCGAAAGATTTTTCCTACCAAGCGATTGGCTCTTCTATGAGTATTCGACTGGTCTGGGCAAGGTTTCCATGGCATTTATCATGGCTTTTCTCGTTTTTATTTTGGGAAAACTGGCGAAGCTGGTGAATTTATCTTGGAAATACGGTTTGGGACTGGCAGGTTCTTGTATCCTACTGACCGCTCTGCTGATTTCTACCACAACAGCCGTGACCAAAGACCAGATTATCGACATCAATCTGCTGGCTCCGTCCAAGGAATATCTTTACAGCGATGTCAAGTCTGTCTGGACAGGTTTTGGGACCAAGCTAGTGATAGTGAGCAGGTCTGAAAGGCAAGGGGAGTTTAGCTATCAAATTCAACTGGATGGGAAAAAGATTGTGTTTATGCAACCAACTGTTAATCAGAACTTGGTATCTGACGATACCTACATCGAACTAGAGGAGTTTGATAGGCAGTTGATGAATCTGAAAATTCCCAAAGAAAGTTCAACAGAAGGCAGTCAGTACAATGAGTTAGATTCGCACTATCTAAAACGATTTTTACGAATAGTGGAAAATTAATAAAATGAATTCTGCTTTAGTTTCCCTTAAGCTTGACGAGTTATACTCTATTCAAGCTAGAAATAGCGAAACTTCTTTTTCATATAATCTCCTGAGAATACTGGACTCATTGAGTCTGGTATTTTCATTTTGTGCTATAATGGTTTCATGATAAATCGAATTTTAGACATGGAACAAATGCAGAATGAGGAGTTCGTAGAACGTACCCTGCGTCCGCAGAAATTAAATGAATACATCGGTCAGGATAAGGTCAAGGACCAGCTGAAAATCTTTATCGAGGCAGCCAAGCTCCGTGATGAAGCCTTGGACCATACGCTTCTGTTTGGCCCTCCGGGTTTAGGGAAGACGACCATGGCCTTTGTCATTGCCAACGAATTGGGGGTCAACATTAAGCAGACCAGTGGTCCTGTTATTGAAAAAGCAGGTGACTTGGTGGCCCTTCTCAACGACTTGGAGCCTGGCGACGTCCTCTTTATCGATGAAATCCACCGTATGCCCATGGCGGTCGAGGAAATTCTCTACTCTGCTATGGAGGATTTCTACATCGACATTATGATTGGAGCAGGGGAGGCCAGTCGCTCCGTGCATTTGGAGTTGCCACCTTTTACTCTGATTGGAGCAACCACTCGTGCGGGTATGCTGTCTAATCCTCTGCGGGCCCGTTTTGGTATTACCGGTCATATGGAGTATTATGAACTGGCTGATTTGACGGAGATTGTCGAGCGGACGGCGGATATCTTTGATATGGAGATTACTCATGAAGCTGCTATTGAGCTGGCTCGTCGGTCTCGTGGAACTCCCCGTATCGCCAACCGCCTGCTTAAGCGGGTACGGGATTTCGCACAGATTATGGGCGACGGCCTGATTGACGACACCATTACAGACAAGGCTCTGACCATGCTGGACGTGGACCGCGAAGGGCTGGACTATGTGGACCAGAAGATTCTCCGCACCATGATTGAGATGTATGGCGGAGGTCCTGTCGGCCTCAACACCCTGTCGGTCAATATTGCCGAGGAGCGTGAGACGGTGGAGGATATGTACGAGCCTTACCTGATTCAGCAGGGCTTCCTCATGCGGACACGGACGGGGCGGGTTGCGACAGCCAAGGCCTACGAGCACTTGGGTTATCCCTATATGGAAAAATAATGGCAGAGCAGATGAGACAATTAGCTCGTTTATTTGGAGACTGGCCTGAAACGATTATCTGGACCTGTCTAGAAGGTACTATGGGAGACATTTATGTTGATGACAGCCAGTTGCCCCAGTCAGCCCTAGCTCTCTATGGACGGCAGAGCTTCTTTGGTTTTTTAGCTGGCCAGCCACATCGAGACTTGCTAAAAATGTGCGAAGGTAAAGATATTATTCTAGTCCCCCAAAACCAAGCCTGGTCAGACTTGATAGAAGAAGCTTACGGAGACGAAGTTCGTTTTTTTACTCGATACGCTACGAAAAAGGACACTGAATTTGACCTTGGGCATTTACAGAAACTGGTTGATGACTTGCCTGAAAGCTTTGATATGAAACTGATTGACCGTAATCTGTACGAGGCTTGTCTGGTAGAGGAATGGTCATGGGATTTGGTGGGAAATTATATAGATGTGGAACAATTTTTGGACTTGGGTCTGGGCTATGTCATCTTGCACAAGGGTCAGGTGGTTTCGGGGGCTTCGTCCTATGCCAGCTATTCAGCTGGGATTGAGATAGAAGTGGATACTAGGGAAGACTATCGAGGTCTGGGTTTGGCAAAAGCCTGTGCGGCTCAGTTAATTTTAGCTTGTTTAGACCGCGGACTCTATCCAAGCTGGGATGCCCACACCTTGACATCCTTGAAACTGGCTGAAAAGCTGGGCTACCAACTGGACAGACCCTATCAGGCTTACGAATGGAGATAAGATGAAACCGACATTTATTTGGGATTTGGATGGAACGCTCTTGGATTCTTATGAGGCGATATTGGCTGGAATTCAAGAAACCTATGAACAATACAAACTACCTTTTGACCGTGAGGAAGTCAGACAATTTATACTGCGCTATTCTGTTAAAGATTTATTGGTGCGTGATGCAGACAAATACGGTCTGGATAGCGATGAACTTAATCGTGTGCGTGCGACTTCCTTGAAGGAGAAAAATACGCAGATTCCCTTGATGGCTGGTGCGCGTGAAATTCTGGACTGGACTGCTCAACAAGGCATCCAAAACTTTGTCTATACCCACAAGAGTGACAATGCTTTTCAGGTTTTGGAGGATTTGGGTGTCCGTCACCATTTCACAGAAATCTTGACAAGCGATTCTGGTTTTGCCCGCAAACCAAGTCCAGAAGCTCTGCTATTTCTTATCGACAAATACGGGCTGGACAAGGAAAGCACCTACTATATCGGTGACCGTATGCTCGATGTAGAAACAGCTGTCAACGCAGGAATTCACAGTATCAATTTACAAATTGATGGTGTTAAGAAAAATTGGAAGATTGAGAAGTTGGTGGATATAAAAGAAAAGTTTGAAGTATAGATATAGTTTAAAACTATTGCAAGTCATGAAAATATTCAATTAGTCATCTATAGCTAATTTTGATACACTAGGGATGTGAAATAAAAATAGCGAGGTGAGTTATGAACGATAAAGAATTTGGACAACGTGTACGTCAACTTCGAGAAAACGCTAGTCTGACACGTGAACAGTTTTGCGATGACGAACTTGAGCTCTCCGTCCGCCAATTAACCCGTATCGAAGCAGGTACTTCTAAGCCGACTTTTTCAAAAATCCAATATATCGCAACCCGCTTAGGCATGGGGCTCTACGAGCTTATGCCAGATTATGTGTCGCTACCTGAACGATATTCCAAACTGAAATTTGATGTGCTTCGCACACCAACTTATGAAAATGAGGAATTGATGGAAAAACGGGCAGATATGATGACAGAAATCTATGATGACTATTATGATGACTTGCCAGAGGAGGAGAAAATAGCAATCGATGCTATTCAATCAACCATTGACGTATTTGAAACGAAGACAGCAGAGTTTGGTCAAGATATTCTAGATGACTATTTTGAACAGATACATAGAAAAAAACAATTTTCAGCCAATGATTTGTTGATAATCCAGCTCTATTTAATCAATTTGAGAATGGAAATTAAACAGAGCAGTGATTTTCAGCACTTTTTAGACTTGGTGGAAAAGTTACCAAGCCAAGTAGAATTAGTTGAATCTGGGGATTTGTTTATTTTAAGGGATGTGATGATAACTTCTGTTGGACTTTTGGGACAAAAGGAAGAATTTAGCTATATTCCTACACTCTTTGAAGCACTTGATAAGATAATGCAGAAGACCCAAGACTTTCAAAAGAAACCTATTCTTAATCTGCTTAAGTGGAAATATGAGTTGTTAATAAATAAAGATAAAGATGCAGCAACTACCTTATATGAAGAAGCACTTCTTTTTGCAAGAATAATTGGTAATGCCCACTTAACGGCTAAATTAGAAGAAGAGTGGAGAAAAGATAGTCAATTTTAGGACATTTTTGTCCTGTTGGAGAATTTACTAAGATTGTAAAATAGTTTTATCAAATGAAGGAGATAGAGCAATGATTACAATTTTTACAAAAGTTTTTCGATTTGGAGATTTCTCAACAAGCTGGTGGAATTTTTAAGATTCACCTTGTTCAAGAAGCCTACATCCGTTAGGCTTTTTTGCTATACTAGACAGTATATAGGAGGTGGCTATGTTAGAAAATTGGTTAAATGCCAAACAAGGTCAGGTACTTCATTACAAGATGGAGAGGACTGAGGATGCTCTGGGGTGATTAGGTAATCCATATTTAAATTGTTAGAATTAGAAATAGATTGGTAGCAAGACGGTCTGTTATGTGACATTTTTGTCCTGTTGAAAAAAGTTTTCAAGTTGTAAAATAGTTTTATCAAATGAAGGAGATAGAGCAATGATTACAATTTTTACAAAAGTTTTTCCATTTGGAGATTTCTCAACAAGCTGGTGGAATTTTTAACATTCACCTTATTCAAAAGCCAACATCTGTTTGGCTTTTTTGCTATACTAGACAGTATATAGGAGGTGGCTATGTTAGAAAATTGGTTAAACACCAAACAAGGTCAGGTATTTCATTACAAGATGGAAAAGATTGAGTATGCCCTAGAACTGCTAGGAAATCCCCAGTTTGCTGTTCCGGTCATTCACGTGGCTGGAACCAACGGCAAGGGATCGACCATTGCCTTTTTGCGCCAGCTATTTCAGGCACATGGCTTGCGTGTCGGCAGCTTCGTGTCACCTCATATGGTGAGCGTGCACGACAGGATTTCTATTGACAGCCAGCCCATTTCAGACCATGATTTTCAGCACTATTTACAGAAAGTCTACGACTTGGAGCAGGAAGTTGCCGCACGCTATGAGCCTTTCCGCTATTTTGAGGTCATGGTACTCATTATGTTCCTCTATTTCAAGGACCAACAGCCTGATTTGGCGTTAGTAGAGGTAGGTATCGGCGGACTTTTGGATACGACCAATGTCGTGGCTCCAGCCCTAAGCGTCATCACCTCCATCGGTATGGACCATCAGGATTTACTAGGCTCGACTTTAAGGGAAATAGCAGAGCAGAAAGCAGGGATTATCAAGCAAAACGTGCCTGTTGTCCTAGGACCGCTTTGTCCAGAAACCACAGCCATCTGTCGCCAAATTGCCCTTGATAACCAAGCACCTGTCTACCAATTTGATCAGGAATTCACCTACAAAGCAGGACAGTTCAGCAATGCGGACTTGGAACTGTCAGAATTGGTTCTAGGTCTTGCTGGTAAGCACCAAGAAGAAAATGCGGCCGTTGCCTTGCAAACTTTTTTGCTTTATATGGCAAGTATTCAAAAAACTGTTTCTCCTCAGTTAATAAAAAATGCCCTTGCCCAAACCAGCTGGGCCGGTCGTTTGGAATTGGTCGTTCAAGAGCCAAAAATCTATTTGGACGGTGCCCACAATGTTCCTGCCATCGAACGCTTGATTGACTTTATTCAGGAGCAAGACGAACCGGTCACTATTCTCTTTTCTGCCCTTCGACGCAAGGATTTTCAAGAAATGCTTGGATTATTGGAAGAAAAGTTACCGCATACTCCCCTTGTATTAACCAGCTTTACCTATGATGGAGCCTTGTCGGAGGAAAACCGACAAGGACGAGATTATGTTGAGAACTATCAGCTGTTTATAGAAGACTGGAAATCGGCTGGACAAGGCATACTGATTATTACTGGCTCCCTTTACTTTATCTCAGAAGTACGTCAGATTTTTAAAAAATGAGTAGCTTTTTCGAATAAATAGGTATGACACATGCAGAAAAAGTAGTCTTTTTAAAAGAATTCCAAGAGACCAAACGCCATACCTTTCGACAATTAGAGCAATTTGCGAAAATTTCTAGAACTCCCGATAGGAAATGACATCGGGAGTGCTTTTTGATATAATAAAAAAAGTACATTCAAGGAGGAGAATATGACAGAATTAGATGCAGTTGCTCACGAAGTATCTTATCAACCTCGGCGCCGTCGAAGAGCGAGGCGTTCGCAGGGCTATCAGCTGAGTGAAGATTTTAAGGACAGGCTGCCCAAAACAAAGATTTGGCCGGCTCTCGTTTGGAGTTTAGTACTGAGCCTTGTGAGCGTAGCCAATCCTTTTCTAACCTTTTTAGCTACAAATGAGCAGACCCAGTATTTGTATGCCGGAATGGCTATGATGGCAGGTCAGAATCCCTATGGAGATTTCTTTGCAACAAACGGTGTTTTCTATTACTTACTAGCCTGGTTAGGTCATATTGATGGAGGATTTATTGTATTTGGTTTTCTCCAAATGCTTGCGCTGTTTATCGCAGGAGTTTATTTCTATAAAATCATGGTCTATTTTAGTCAGTCGGAACGGTTGGCGACTAGTTCAAGTCATTGGTTTTATATTTTTATTGCTTCTTTAGGATTTGGCGGCTTATATGCAGAAATCTTTGCGCTTCCTTTTGTTTTGGCAAGTATTTGGTTCCTAGTCCGCTATTTTGCAAATGCTGTGGGTGATGAGGCCTTTATCCTGTATGGAATTGAGGCAGCCTTGGCCTTTCTGATTTATCCAGAGAGCCTCTTATTATGGTTGCTAGCTGGTTTCATATTGTTTGTTTTTAACACGCAACAACGGCAAATGGCTCGAGGGTTCTATCAATTATTAGCAAGTATATTTGGTCTTCTTTTGGTCTTGTATCTAGTTGGCTACTATGCCTTTGAAGCACAGATTCTAGGAACAGCTATCCAGCAGACTTTTCTTTACAATTTAGGCTTGGATTTCCAATATGCTGGTTTGTATGTGATACTGGCAGTTGTAGCTGGGTTTTTGTTGCTATCTGGTTTTTTCAAGGGATTTATCCAGACCGTATCTTCCTTCGGTCAAGGTCGGCATAATCATATCAAGGTTCTAATCCTGCTTGTTTTTATAGCCCAGCTGGTGTTTATTATTGGAACTCCAAATGGTCATTATAGCCAACTGCTTAGTCTGTTGCCATACGGTTTTGTAATGACTGTTCTCCATTTGGGAGCTGACTCAGAAGTTGAGGAACGGGGCTATCTCAGTCGTCACTTTTTCCTGCCTCTTGTCATGACTTTTGGAATGGTCGCACAACCAGCCTATACTTATTTTGTAGAGGGGGATTTGGTCACGGATCGTGCAAGCATTGCTAGTTATGTTGGACAAGAAACGACTAAGACGGATAAGATTTACGTTTGGGATAATAGCGCTAGTATCTATCTGGATAGCCAGCGTCTGTCATCCGCCACCATTATCTCAGCGGAGCCCTATCTGACTACGACTGGTAATCAAAATAGCTTGCTATATGACCTCAATAAAAATGAGGCAAGTCTGGTGATTGTTAATAAGAACATCCCGCTCTTAGATGATGTAAAAGCAAATTTAGAGCTGCAGTATAAACCTGTCAAAACTACCGATTACTTTACTGTCTATCAAAAGAATGAATGATTGCCCAGGCAGTCATTTTTTCATGGACTTAGAAACAAAGGGATGTGTGGTATAATGGAGGAATAAGTAAACGGGAAAAGAATGTCTAAAGAAATGTAGGAAAAGATATGTCACAAATTATCGAATTACCAGAAATTTTAGCCAACCAGATTGCAGCTGGAGAGGTCATTGAACGTCCAGCCAGTGTGGTTAAGGAGTTGGTTGAGAACTCGATTGACGCAGGTGCGAGTCAGATTGAGATTCGCATCGAAGAAGCTGGGCTAAAAACTATTCAAATTACGGACAACGGCGAAGGTATTGCCCCTGACCAAGTAGCTTTGGCTTTGCGTCGGCATGCGACTAGTAAGATCAAAAATCAGGCAGATCTGTTCCGTATTCGGACCTTGGGTTTTCGTGGTGAAGCTCTACCGTCCATTGCCTCTGTCAGTCAAATGGTTATTGAAACGGCTACAGCCAACCATGCTCACGGCTTACGTTTGGTTTCCAGGGGCGGAGTGATTGAGTCAGAGGAGCCAATCAGTCGCCCAGTCGGCACCCAGATAACCGTTTCGGATTTGTTTTACAATACCCCTGCCCGTCTTAAGTATGTTCGCAGTCAGCAGGCCGAGTTATCGCATATCGCTGATATTATCAACAGGCTGAGCCTGGCCCATCCTGAAATCGCCTTTACCTTGGTCAATGAAGGACGGGAATTGATGCGGACAGCTGGAACGGGTAAGCTCCGTCAAGCTATTTCGGGTATCTACGGTATTGCTTCTGCTAAAAAAATGGTGGAGATTGAGGCCGAGGACTTGGATTTTCAGGTTTCGGGTTATGTTTCCCTGCCAGAATTGACCCGTGCCAACCGCAATTACATTTCCATTTTCATCAATGGACGTTACATCAAGAATTTCCTGCTTAACCGTGCTATTTTAGAAGGTTACGGTAGTAAGCTCATGGTAGGGCGTTTTCCGCTGGCAGTGATTTCCATTGAGATTGACCCCTATCTTGCCGATGTCAATGTTCACCCGACCAAGCAAGAAGTTCGCATTTCCAAGGAAAAGGAATTGATGACCCTGATCCGTGAAGCTATTATCAAGGCACTCAAGGAGCAGGATTTAATTCCTGATGCCCTGGAAAATCTGGCCCAGTCTAGTACGCGTACCAAGGTCAAAGCAGAGCAGGTCACCTTGCCACTCAAGGAAAGCAAGCTCTACTATGACACTGTCAAGCAGGACTTCTTCCTCAAACCAGAGGTGGTTTCAGAAGACATCAAGCCTTTGGAAGAAGACAAGAACCTGACAGAGATGACAAGTCAAGTTGACAAGTCTGTCACTATCAAATTTGCCCAACGGCAGACAGAAATTACTGATGATTTGGACCACCCAAATCTAACTAGTAAGGAACTGGCTAAGGTGGCAGACAAGTTGGATCAGGAAGAAACCTCAACCTTCCCAGAATTGGAATATTTTGGTCAAATGCACGGCACCTATCTCTTTGCACAAGGAAAAACAGGACTGTATATCATCGACCAACATGCTGCACAGGAGCGGGTCAAATACGAATATTATCGTGAGAAAATTGGTCAGGTAGATAACTCCGCCCAGCAACTTTTGGTGCCTTATATCTTTGAATTCCCTCAAAATGATGCCCTCAATCTTGCGCATAAAATGGATGCCCTTCGTCAAGTTGGTGTCAACTTAGAAGAGTATGGTGTCAACCAATTCATCTTACGTGAGCACCCTATCTGGATGAGAGAAGAGGAGATTGAGGCTGGTATTTACGAGATGTGCGATATGCTACTTCTAACAGACCAGGTGTCCATCAAGCAGTATCGGGCAGAGTTGGCTATTATGATGTCCTGCAAGCGTTCTATCAAAGCCAATCATGCCTTGGATGATTATTCGGCGCGTGATTTATTGCGGCAATTATCGCATTGTCAGAACCCTTATAACTGCCCGCATGGCCGCCCAGTCTTGGTGCATTTCAGCAAGTCAGACATGGAAAAAATGTTCAGACGTATTCAGGAAAATCATACCAGTTTGCGAGAGTTGGGGAAATATTAAGCAATTGACACACTAGTAAAGGAAGTATATGTACGACTATATCAAAGGAATGTTAACCAAAATTACTGCAAAGTATATTGTGGTAGAAACGCATGGCGTTGGCTATCTCTTGCAGGTGGCTAATCCCTATGCTTACTCTGGGCAGGTCCAGCAAGAAATAACAGTCTATACCCATCAAGTTATTCGTGAAGACGCTCATCTGCTCTACGGATTTGCGACAGAGGCTGAAAAATCTGTATTCCTCAGTCTGATTTCAGTATCAGGTATTGGACCAACAACGGCTCTAGCAATTATCGCCGTTGACGATAACGATGGTCTGGTGCGGGCTATTGAGCAAAAAAATATTACTTATCTGACCAAGTTTCCAAAGATTGGTAAGAAAACAGCCCAGCAGATGATTTTGGACTTGGAAGGCAAGTTTGTTATGAGCGAAGAAGCAGGTCCGGTTCAGTCAGTTGCCCCAGCTAGTGAAAATGTTGCACTTGATGAAGCCATGGAAGCCATGGAAGCACTCGGTTACCGACCAGCCGAACTCAAGAAAATCAAGAAATTCTTTGACGGCACTACCGACACCGCAGAAAATTACATCAAATCAGCCCTTAAAATGCTGATGAAGTGAGGATAGTGATGAGTTTAAATTTGATACATGCTGGGACTAGCCATAGACCAAATTATCCTTTGTCAGGGAAAGAATTTTCTATTGATTATCACTATATGCCTCATGAAGAGGTTGTCATCATAGGACGCATAGACCCTAATTACCACTTTTTTGAAGCTCGAGCATCTTTGAAAGACACGGAAAAAATATCGACCATCTATAAGGCCTTGATGGCGGATCAACAGGACTATGTTCGCCTTGGGACACTTCATCATCTCGGCGATACCTATTCTGGTCGTCTAACTGCTTCTCTAATACCGAATTATGTCGGTTATTGGGATACATACACGGGTCTGCAAATTAAGCAGAAAGATGAACATTCTGGCGGACATTTTGCTTATTTTTTACAAAGACACTATCGTGAACAAGTGAGAAAGGCGGAGCTACGCGATAGGAGTGGTTCGTATGTATCAATCCTGGAAAATTATCAAGCCTATCTAAAAACAGTTGATTATGTGGCTTATGAGGGTAAGGTAGAACCTCTGAGGCAGATATTGGAGCAAGAGGCTTATGTGCTTCTGTCTCAAAATGAAGAGCTCGTTCAAGCTTATAAAGCTTGTCTAGATTTGATAGGATCGCTCTATAATGCTTATCAGACTGCCATTCGTTAATGCTAGAAAGGAAAAATATGAACCGTTGTTCTTGGGTCAATCTCAACAATCCCCTCTATATAGCCTATCACGATCAAGAATGGGGGCGCCCTTTGCATGAGGAGCGGGCTCTCTTTGAATTGCTCTGTTTGGAGACCTATCAAGCAGGTCTGTCTTGGGAAATTGTGCTCAACAAGCGACAGGCTTTCAAGGCTGTCTTTCATGATTATGACTATCATGCGGTTGCTAGCATGACTGACCAGCAGCTGGATGCCCTGCTCGACAATCCAGCTATTATTCGGCACAAGGCTAAGCTCTACGCGACCCGTGCCAATGCCCAAGCCTTTCTCAAGTTACAGGAAGAATGCGGCAGTTTTGACCATTATATCTGGTCTTGGCTAGCAGGTCGCCCACAGGTCAATTCGGTTGGTGACTACCGTCAAGTTCCTGCTAAAACCTCCCTTTCCGAGGCTATTTCCAAGGACTTGAAAAAACGAGGTTTTAAATTTGTCGGTCCTGTCTGTGTCTATTCTTTCCTACAAGCAGCCGGGCTCATTAACGACCATGAAAATACGTGTGACTGGAAAAATATCTAAAACCACCAGCCAATTACGAACTAATAGATAGGCAGGCAACTGCATGCTATCAAAAGTAGAAGGAGGATTATGAAAGCAGAACTCATCGCCGTAGGCACTGAAATTTTGACCGGTCAGATTGTCAATACCAACGCGCAATTTCTATCTGAAAAGTGTGCTGAATTGGGTATTGACGTCTATTTTCATACAGCAGTAGGCGATAATGAAAAGCGTCTTTTGTCGGTGTTGGAGATTGCCAGTAAGCGTAGTGAGCTAGTCATTCTCTGTGGAGGACTGGGGCCAACAGAAGATGACTTGACTAAGCAGACCTTGGCAACCTTCTTAGGTAGAAAATTGGTCTTTGATGAAAAAGCCATAGCAAAATTAGACCGCTTCTTTGCCAGCCGACCAGGTCGTGTCCGCACGCCCAACAATGAACGTCAAGCACAAATCGTTGAGGGAAGTCAGGCTTTGCAAAATCCAGCTGGTTTGGCAGTAGGAGGCATGATTGAGCAAAATGGGGTGACCTATGTAGTAATGCCAGGCCCTCCAAGTGAACTCAGAGCCATGTTTACAGAAAGTTTACAGCCCTTGCTTGACCAGTCAAGTCAACAACTCTACTCGCGTGTCTTACGCTTTTTTGGCATTGGTGAAAGTCAGTTGGTGACGATTTTAGCTGATTTGATTGACAAACAAACTGACCCAACTCTTGCACCCTATGCTAAGGTTGGAGAGGTGACTTTACGCTTGTCCACCAAAGCGACCAGCCAAGAAGAAGCAAATCTACGTTTGAATCAGTTGGAAGAAGAAATCTTGCAACGTGACAAACTGGTCGACTATTTCTATGCCTATGGTGAGGAAAATAGTTTGGTCCAAACAGTAGCGAATGGTCTTGTGGAGAAAAAACAATCCCTAGCCATCGTCGAGCAGGGAACAGGCGGACTTTTACAGTCAGAAGTCAGTTTGGCTTTGGCTGGGCAACCTTATTTTAGCGGTGGTCAAGTCATCGGTCAGTTAGGTACAAAATCGGGCAGGTGCTCAGAAGAAGCTGATGGCATTCGTGAGGAGCTACAGGCTGATTTGGGACTGGCTGTGTCGGTACTTATCAAGCCTGAATCGACAGAGGATAACGTTCTTGCAAAGGTATATCTAGCCTTGGCTAGCACCTCTGGCATTTCCCAAAAAGAGGTTGACTTGGGTGGCTACTCTTGGCAACACATCCGCCAATTAGCTTGCTTGCAAGCCTTAGATTTTGTACGAAACACTTTGTGAAAGAAAAGAATTTTGCTATAATAGTTTGATTAAGAAAAGAGGAGAACAGCATTGGCTAAAAAACCTGCTAAAAAATTAGAAGAAATTACAAAGAAATTTGGAGATGAGCGTAAAAAGGCGCTCGACGATGCCCTTAAAGCTATTGAAAAAGATTTTGGTAAGGGTGCGGTGATGCGCTTGGGAGAGCGCGCTGAACAGAAAGTTCAGGTTATGAGCTCAGGTAGCCTATCTATCGATATTGCACTAGGTGCAGGTGGTTATCCTAAAGGGCGTATTGTTGAAATTTATGGTCCAGAAAGTTCAGGTAAGACAACCGTTGCTTTGCACGCAGTAGCTCAGGCTCAGAAAGATGGCGGGATCGCTGCCTTTATTGATGCGGAACACGCCTTGGATCCAGCCTATGCAGCGGCTCTTGGTGTAAACATCGATGAGTTGCTCTTGTCACAGCCGGATTCAGGGGAACAAGGTCTAGAAATTGCTGGTAAGTTGATTGACTCAGGAGCGGTTGACTTGGTTGTTGTGGACTCAGTTGCAGCCCTTGTACCTCGTGCAGAAATCGACGGGGATATCGGTGATAGCCATGTGGGTTTACAGGCTCGTATGATGAGTCAGGCCATGCGCAAACTCGGAGCATCTATCAACAAAACCAAGACAGTAGCTATTTTCATCAACCAATTACGTGAAAAAGTCGGTGTCATGTTTGGTAACCCTGAAACAACACCTGGTGGACGTGCGCTTAAATTCTATGCATCTGTCCGTATGGATGTTCGTGGAAACACACAAATCAAAGGAACAGGCGATAAGAAAGATCAAAACGTTGGTAAGGAAACCAAGGTGAAGATTGTGAAGAACAAGGTGGCTCCACCATTTAAAGAAGCTGTTGTTGAAATCATGTACGGTGAAGGAATTTCTCGTACAGGTGAATTGATTGAGATTGGTAGCAACCTCGGCATCATCCAAAAAGCAGGTGCTTGGTATTCATATAATGGAGAAAAAATTGGTCAAGGTTCTGAAAATGCTAAGAAATTCTTGGCAGATAATCCAGCAATCTTTGATGAAATTGACCGCAAGATTCGTGTTCATTACGGTTTGATTGAAGCTGATGAAACGCAAGAAACTGTGACAGAAGAGGCTCCTGTTGCTATCGAAGAGGTCCAAGATGTTGTTTTGGACTTGGATGGTGGTATTGAATTAGAAGAATAAAAAACGAAAAAGTTTGGGTTATCCAGACTTTTTTCTATTTGAAAAACGAATATTCGCCCAAAAATTTAAAGTTTTTTTAAAAATAGGTCTACAGACGGATGGAATTTGTGGTATAATGTTTTATAATGTGCTTACTAAGATGTAGCAAAGGAGTGACTACATGATTAAAATTTACACAGTATCTAGTTGTACTTCTTGTAAGAAAGCAAAGAACTGGTTGAATGCCCATCAATTGTCCTATAACGAACATAATCTGGCTAAAGAGGCAATCACCAAGGAAGAAATTCTAAATATATTGACTAAGACAGAAAACGGAATCGCGAGCATCGTTTCGTCTAAAAACCGTTATGCAAAAAGTTTGGATTTTGATATAGAAGATTTAAGTGTCAATGAAGTGATTGACTTGATTACTTCTAATCCACGTATTTTGAAAAGTCCAATTCTGATTGACGAGAAACGATTGCAGGTTGGATATAAAGAAGATGACATTCGCGCCTTCTTACCGCGAGCAGTTCGAAATGTTGAAAATGCCCAAGCTCGTATGCGAGCAGCCCTATAAAGAGTAGGAAGAACTCTATTTATGGAGTTCTTTTTGCACTTTCTTTGTGCTTGTTCTAGAAATGTGATATAATGAAAATGAATAAAAATTGAAAGAAGGTGTAAGTATGGGATTCACAGAAGAAACAGTTCGTTTTCGTCTGGATGACACAGATAAGCAAGAAATTAGTCAAACCTTGACCAGTGTTTATCGTTCATTGGAGGAAAAAGGCTATAATCCAATCAACCAAATCATTGGCTATGTATTAAGTGGGGACCCTGCTTATATTCCTCGTTACAATGATGCCCGCAATCAAATTCGTAAACATGAACGCGATGAAATCATCGAAGAATTGGTGCGCTACTACCTGAAAGGAAATGGGATTGACCTCTAATGAGAATAATGGGATTAGATGTCGGTTCTAAGACGGTTGGTGTAGCTATTTCAGATCCCTTGGGATTTACAGCTCAAGGTTTGGAAATCATCCCAATTGACGAAGAAAAGGGTGAATTTGGTTTAGAGCGTTTAACTGAGTTAGTAGAGCAGTATAAGGTTGATAAGTTTGTTGTAGGCCTACCTAAGAATATGAATAATACTAGCGGACCTCGTGTCGAAGCTAGTCAAGCCTATGGAAATTTATTGATTGAACAATACAAACTACCAGTTGATTACCAGGACGAACGGCTAACAACCGTAGCGGCAGAGCGCATGCTGATTGAGCAGGCAGATATCAGTCGCGGAAAACGCAAGAAAGTTATTGACAAATTAGCAGCTCAGCTGATTTTGCAAAATTATTTAGATAGAACATTTTAAAGGAGATACGAATGGCACATCATCATGACCATGAACACGACCACAATCACGACGAACGTGAATTGATTACTTTGGTAGACGACCAAGGAAACGAAACACTTTTTGAAATTTTATTGACAATTGACGGTCAAGAAGAATTCGGCAAAAACTACGTCCTCTTAATCCCTGCAAGCGCAGAAGAAGATGAGAACGGAGAGGTTGAAATCCAAGCCTACTCATACATTGAAAATGAGAACGGCACAGAAGGCGACCTCCAACCAATCCCAGAAGACGCAACAGCAGAGTGGGATATGATTGAAGAAGTCTTCAACAGCTTTATGGAGGAATAAAAAGGTCCAGTGGACCTTTTTATCAGGTCCAGTGGACCTTTTTATCAGGTCCAGTGGACCTTTTTATCAGGTCCAGTGGACCTTTTTATCAGGTCCAGTGGACCTTTTTATCATGAGTTTGAAAACCAACGAACGAATTAAGGTCCGGTTGGACCTTTTTATCTTTTGCTTGAAAACAGGAGAGCAAAACTAGGTCCGGTTGGATCTTTTTATCATGAGTTTGAAAACCAAAGAGCGAATTAAGGTCCTGTGGACATCGAATCATGAGTCCATAAATTAGAAATCGAATAAAGGTCTGGTGAATGTTTTAATCTGCTCCCTGTCGTTAGAATGATAATTCCAACGATTTTTTTAAGGAAGCTAGAAAAAAATAACACTAAAATCAATGAACAACTTGAAGGTGGAGGATTGTATGAAAGAAGAGTTGGGAAAATATTTATCGCAAGACCCTGATATCAATAGGATTTTGGAGATTGTAAAGGATTTAGACTTAGCTGATTCATGGATTTGTGCAGGAACAATTCGTAATTTTATCTGGAATCACTACCGTTTTGATAAAAATACGGATGTTGATCTTATCTTTTACGATCAGCAAGTGTCGTATCAAGCAACAAAAGAATTAGAAGTAAATTTGCGTCAAAGATATCCGGAATATCAGTGGGAAGTTAAGAATCAAGTATTTATGCACATTCATAGCCCGGATACCTCTCCTTATCAATCGTCAAAAGATGCAATAGAAAAATTTCCTGAAAGGTGTACCGCAATTGGTATTCGGCAAACAGAGAAAGGGGATATAGAACTATTTGCACCTTATGGATTAACTGATATTTATAATTATTTGGTACGACCAACTCCTTATTTTATTGGTAATTCTAAACGAATGGATTTATATGAGAAAAGAATAAAAAAGAAGAATTGGAAAAAACAATGGTCTAAAATAACCATAAAATATGAAGAATGAAACAAAATATAATCCGATAGACAAAAATGTCCTGTAGAAAGTTAGCTCTTTTCGATAAACTTAAACCATCAAACAAAGGAGATAGGACGATGGAATTTGAAAAGGTCTATGATTGCGTAAAAGGAATTGTTAACAAGGCTCGTAAAGAGTTTTATATCAAACTGTGGGACAGAGATGACTGGGAGCAGGAAGGCATGATAACCTTGTTCGAACTCTTGGAAGAACAACCATGGTTGATTGGGGAAAGAGCCCAGTTGTATTGTTATTTTAAAGTTAAATTTAGAAATCGGATTAAAGACCGAGTTCGCAGACAGGAAAGTCAGAAGCGCAAGTTTGACCGTTTGCCCCATGAAGACATTCACGACCTATCACATCTCATCCAATCACCTGGTTTGGTTAATGACGAGCTAGTGATGTTGAGAGGTGCCTTGAGAGATTATCGGAAAAATTTGTCTATGGACCAATTGGAAAATTATGAAAAACTCATCAGTGGTCAGAGTTTTAATGGTCGTAAGAATATGCTTCGGGATTTGCAAGAACATTTAAAGGACTTTCGATGATTGTTTTCTACTAATTATTATAAGAATAATGGCGATAGAATACACGAACCGCCTCCCAAAACAGAAGTTTTGGGATTTTTAAATTTTTAAGTAAAAACTCTTGCAATGCACAATATAATTTGATAGAATGTTCTAGTGCCGTAAAAATTACGGCTGTAGCTTTGATGCAAGAGGTTGCGACACGCTCGGTTGCATTGCCACGCAACACGTGTTGGTTTTCTTGTGGAGCTAGCCTATTATCTTAAATAGACGAAAAGGAGAAAAAGATGGCAAACAAAAAAATCCGCATCCGCTTGAAAGCGTACGAACACCGTACACTTGATACAGCAGCTGCAAAAATTGTTGAAACTGCAACTCGTACAGGTGCTCAAGTAGCAGGTCCGGTTCCGCTTCCAACAGAACGTAGCCTCTACACAATCATCCGTGCGACTCACAAGTATAAAGATTCTCGTGAGCAGTTCGAAATGCGTACACACAAACGTTTGATCGACATCATCAACCCAACTCAAAAAACAGTTGATGCTTTGATGAAATTGGATCTTCCAAGTGGTGTGAACGTAGAAATCAAATTGTAATCAAGTCGCGAGCAAAACTCAGAATCTTGATTTGAGCATGAAAAACGCTCGTTAAAAACTTTTTAAATACAATATTAAGAAAAGGAATATTTTTCTCATGACAAAAGGAATCTTAGGGAAAAAAGTGGGAATGACTCAAATCTTCACTGAATCTGGTGAATTTATCCCTGTAACTGTCATCGAAGCAACTCCAAACGTTGTTCTTCAAGTGAAAACAGTTGAAACTGATGGTTATGCAGCAGTTCAAGTTGGTTTTGATGACAAACGTGAAGTATTGAGCAACAAACCTGCCAAAGGCCATGTAGCTAAAGCTAACACAGCTCCTAAGCGCTTCATTCGTGAATTCAAAAACATTGAAGGCTTGGAAGTTGGACAAGAAATTACAGTTGAAACTTTCGCAGCTGGTGATGTTGTTGATGTAACTGGTACATCTAAAGGTAAAGGTTTCCAAGGTGTTATCAAACGCCACGGTCAATCACGTGGTCCTATGGCTCACGGTTCTCGTTACCACCGTCGTCCAGGTTCTATGGGTCCTGTTGCACCTAACCGTGTATTCAAAGGTAAAAACCTTGCAGGTCGCATGGGCGGCAACCGTGTAACAATTCAAAACCTTGAAGTTGTACAAGTTGTTCCAGAAAAGAACGTTATCCTTATCAAAGGTAACGTACCAGGTGCTAAGAAATCTCTTATCACTATCAAGTCAGCAGTTAAAGCTGGTAAATAATAAGGAAAGGGGAAATCAGTCGAAATGGCAAACGTAACATTATTTGACCAAACTGGTAAACAAGCTGGTGAAGTAGTTCTTAACGATGCGATTTTTGGTATCGAGCCAAACCAAGCAGTTGTATTTGATGTGATTATCAGCCAACGTGCTAGCCTTCGTCAAGGCACTCACGCAGTTAAAAACCGTTCAGCAGTCTCAGGTGGCGGACGCAAACCATGGCGCCAAAAAGGTACAGGACGTGCTCGTCAAGGTTCTATTCGTTCACCACAATGGCGTGGCGGTGGCGTAGTCTTCGGACCAACTCCACGTTCATACGCGTACAAACTTCCACAAAAAGTTCGTCGCTTGGCACTTAAATCTGTTTACTCAGAAAAAGTTGCTGAAAACAAATTTGTAGCTGTTAACTCACTTGAATTCACAGCTCCAAAAACTGCTGAATTTGCAAAAGTACTTGCAGCATTGAGCATTGATTCTAAAGTCCTTGTTATTCTTGAAGAAGGCAACGAATTCGCAGCTCTTTCTGCTCGTAACATCCCAGGAGTTAAAGTTGCAACTGCAACAACTGCAAGCGTACTTGACATCGCAAATGCAGACAAACTTCTTGTAACTCAAGCAGCTATCTCTAAAATTGAGGAGGTTCTTGCATAATGAATTTGTATGATGTTATCAAAAAACCTGTCATCACAGAAAGCTCAATGGGCCAACTCGAAGCAGGCAAGTATGTATTTGAAGTTGACACTCGTGCACACAAACTCTTGATCAAGCAAGCTGTTGAAGCTGCATTCGAGGGTGTTAAAGTTGCAAATGTTAACACAATCAACGTGAAACCTAAAACAAAACGCGTAGGTCGTTATGTAGGTCGCACAAACAAGGTGAAAAAAGCAATCATCACATTGGCTGCTGATTCAAAAGCGATCGAATTGTTCGCTACAGCTGACGCTGAATAATCAAAGGAGGAATTAACGTGGGTATTAAAGTTTATAAACCAACGACAAATGGCCGTCGTAACATGACTTCTTTGGACTTCGCTGAAATCACAACAAGCACTCCAGAAAAAAGCTTGCTTGTTGCTTTGAAGAGCAAAGCTGGTCGTAACAACAACGGTCGCATCACTGTTCGTCACCAAGGTGGCGGTCACAAACGTTTCTACCGTTTGGTAGACTTCAAACGTAATAAAGATGGCGTTGAAGCAATCGTTAAAACGATCGAGTATGATCCAAACCGTTCAGCAAACATCGCTCTTGTACACTACACAGACGGTGTTAAAGCTTACATCATTGCTCCTAAAGGTCTTGAAGTTGGTCAACGTATCGTTTCAGGTCCAGAAGCAGATATCAAAGTTGGTAACGCACTTCCACTTGCAAACATCCCAGTCGGTACTGTTGTTCACAACATCGAGTTGAAACCAGGTCGCGGTGGTGAGTTGGTTCGTGCTGCTGGTGCATCTGCACAGGTGCTTGGTCAAGAAGGTAAATACGTTCTTGTTCGCCTTCAATCAGGTGAAGTTCGTATGATCCTTGGTACTTGCCGTGCTACTGTTGGTACTGTAGGTAACGAACAACATGGCCTTGTTAACCTTGGTAAAGCAGGTCGTAGCCGTTGGAAAGGTATCCGTCCAACAGTTCGCGGTTCTGTAATGAACCCTAATGATCACCCACACGGTGGTGGTGAAGGTAAAGCACCAGTTGGTCGTAAAGCACCATCTACACCATGGGGTAAACCAGCTCTTGGTTTGAAAACTCGTAACAAGAAAGCTAAATCTGACAAACTTATCGTTCGTCGTCGCAACCAAAAATAATCTATTCTTAGTTGCTTAGCAATCTATATCATCCGCCAACTCGGTAGCCCGCAAAGCGGGCAAGCCGCTGTGGTACATATTTTAAAGGAGAAAACACTAAAATGGGACGTAGTCTTAAAAAAGGACCTTTCGTCGATGAGCATTTGATGAAAAAAGTTGAAGCTCAAGCAAATGACGAAAAGAAAAAAGTAATTAAAACTTGGTCACGTCGTTCAACGATCTTCCCAAGTTTCATCGGCTATACAATCGCAGTTTACGATGGACGTAAACACGTACCTGTATACATTCAAGAAGACATGGTAGGTCACAAACTTGGTGAATTTGCACCAACTCGTACTTACAAAGGTCATGCTGCTGACGACAAGAAAACTCGTCGTAAATAATTTAGGAGGAAAACACAATGGCAGAAATTACTTCAGCTAAAGCAACTGCTCGCACAGTACGTGTTTCACCTCGTAAATCACGTCTTGTCTTGGATAACATCCGTGGCAAAAGCGTAGCAGACGCAATCGCAATCTTGAAATTCACACCAAACAAAGCTGCAGGCATTATCGAGGGAGTTTTGAACTCAGCAATCGCTAACGCTGAAAACAACTTTGGTTTGGAAAAAGCTAACTTGGTAGTCAGCGAAGCATTCGCAAACGAAGGACCAACGTTGAAACGTTTCCGTCCACGTGCGAAAGGTTCTGCTTCACCAATCAACAAACGCACAGCTCACATCACTGTAGTTGTGGCAGAGAAATAAGGAGGTAAAAACGTGGGTCAAAAAGTACATCCAATTGGTATGCGTGTTGGCATCATCCGTGATTGGGATGCTAAATGGTATGCTGAAAAAGAATACGCGGATTACCTTCATGAAGATCTTGCAATCCGCAACTTTATCAAAAAAGAATTGGCTGATGCGTCAACATCAACAATCGAAATCGAACGTGCTGTAAACAAAGTTATCGTTTCTATCCACACTGCTAAACCAGGTATGGTTATCGGTAAAGCTGGTAGCAACGTAGATGCACTTCGTGCTCAATTGAACAAATTGACTGGTAAGCAAGTACACATCAACATCATCGAAATCAAACAACCTGATTTGGATGCACACCTTGTTGGTGAGTCAATCGCTCGTCAATTGGAGCAACGTGTGGCATTCCGCCGTGCTCAAAAACAAGCTATCCAACGTGCAATGCGCGCTGGTGCAAAAGGTATCAAAACACAAGTTTCTGGTCGTTTGAACGGTGCTGATATTGCCCGTGCAGAAGGCTACTCAGAAGGAACTGTTCCTCTTCATACACTTCGTGCGGATATCGACTACGCTTGGGAAGAAGCTCTGACAACTTACGGTAAACTTGGTATCAAAGTATGGATCTACCGTGGTGAAGTTCTTCCAGCTCGTAAAAACACTAAAGGAGGTAAATAACAAATGTTAGTACCTAAACGTGTAAAACACCGTCGTGAATTCCGTGGAAAAATGCGCGGTGAAGCTAAAGGTGGAAAACAAGTAGACTTTGGTCAATACGGTCTTCAAGCAACTACTAGCTCATGGATTACAAACCGCCAAATTGAAGCTGCCCGTATCGCTATGACGCGTTACATGAAACGTGGTGGTAAAGTTTGGATTAAGATCTTCCCACACAAATCATACACTGCTAAAGCTATCGGTGTACGTATGGGTTCTGGTAAAGGTGCTCCTGAAGGTTGGGTAGCTCCAGTTAAACGCGGTAAGGTTATGTTTGAAGTAGCTGGCGTTTCTGAAGAAATCGCACGTGAAGCATTCCGCCTTGCTGGTCACAAATTACCAGTTAAAGTTAAATTCGTAAAACGTGAAGCAGAATAAGGAGAAGACATGAAACTTCAAGAAATTAAAGATTTTGTAAAAGAACTTCGTGGCCTTTCTCAAGAAGAACTTGCTAAGAAAGAAAACGAATTGAAGAAAGAACTCTTCGAACTTCGTTTCCAAGCTGCTGCTGGTCAACTTGAGCAAACTGCTCGTTTGAACGAAGTGAAGAAACAAATTGCACGTATCAAAACTGTGCAATCTGAAACTAAATAATAGATTGGGAAAGGAGAATTTCAATGGAACGCAATAATCGTAAAGTTCTTGTTGGACGCGTAGTATCTGACAAAATGGACAAAACAATCACAGTTGTAGTTGAAACAAAACGTAACCACCCAGTCTATGGTAAACGTATTAACTACTCTAAAAAGTACAAAGCTCATGATGAAAACAATGTTGCTAAAGAAGGCGATATCGTTCGTATCATGGAAACTCGCCCACTTTCAGCTACAAAACGTTTCCGTCTTGTAGAAGTTGTGGAAGAGGCTGTTATCATTTAATCAACCTGAAAGGAGAAAATTGACATGATTCAAACAGAAACTCGTTTGAAAGTTGCTGACAACAGTGGCGCACGTGAAATCTTGACAATCAAAGTTCTTGGTGGTTCAGGACGTAAATTCGCGAACATCGGCGACATCATCGTTGCTTCAGTAAAACAAGCTACTCCTGGTGGTGCGGTTAAAAAAGGTGACGTTGTTAAAGCCGTTATCGTTCGTACTAAGACAGGTGCTCGTCGTGCTGATGGTTCATACATCAAATTCGATGAGAATGCTGCAGTTATCATCCGTGAAGACAAAAACCCTCGCGGAACTCGTATCTTTGGCCCAGTGGCACGCGAATTGCGTGACGGCGGTTTCATGAAAATCGTTTCATTGGCACCAGAAGTACTTTAATTATATAGTTTTAGGAAATTTGTTACAGACTAGGCAGTTTGTTGTAGATTGTACTTGGGTACATCAAAATAAACTAATGAAGTCTGTGACGGATTTAGTAAACTAGAAAACAAACTAAGTCCCCTGGTTAACAAACTAACCAGGGTGCCCATTTGGGCGTAAGAAATCATAGGAGAAATCAAATGTTTGTAAAAAAAGGCGATAAAGTTCGCGTAATCGCTGGTAAAGACAAAGGCGTTGAAGCTCTTGTCGTAACAGCACTTCCAAAAGTAAACAAAGTTATTGTTGAAGGTGTTAACATCGTTAAGAAACACCAAAAACCAAACAGCGAAAACCCTCAAGGCGCTATCGTTGAAAAAGAAGCTCCAATCCATGTGTCAAACGTTCAAGTTCTTGACAAAAATGGTGTTGCAGGACGCGTTGGTTACAAGTTTGTAGACGGCAAAAAAGTTCGCTACAACAAAAAATCAGGCGAAGTGCTTGATTAATCACGAAGGAAAGGAGAAGTATAATGGCAAATCGTTTAAAAGAAAAATATCTTAATGAAGTAGTTCCTGCTTTGACTGAACAATTTAACTATTCTTCAGTTATGGCTGTGCCAAAAGTTGATAAGATCGTTTTGAACATGGGTGTTGGTGACGCTGTTTCTAACGCTAAAAACCTTGAGAAAGCTGCTCAAGAATTGGCTTTGATCTCAGGTCAAAAACCACTTATCACTAAAGCTAAGAAATCAATCGCCGGCTTCCGTCTTCGTGAGGGTGTTGCGATCGGTGCGAAAGTAACTCTTCGTGGCGAACGTATGTATGAGTTCTTGGACAAATTGGTTACAGTTTCACTTCCACGTGTACGTGACTTCCACGGTGTACCAACTAAGTCATTTGACGGACGTGGTAACTACACACTTGGTGTGAAAGAGCAATTGATCTTCCCAGAAATCAACTTCGACGATGTTGATAAAACTCGCGGTATGGATATCGTTATCGTTACAACTGCTAACACTGACGAAGAATCACGTGCACTGCTTACTGGCCTTGGTATGCCGTTTGCAAAATAAGAGGGAGAGAATAAATGGCTAAAAAATCAATGATCGCTAAGAACAAACGCCCAGCTAAGTTCTCTACACAAGCTTACACACGCTGTGAAAAATGTGGACGTCCACATTCAGTTTACCGCAAATTCAAATTGTGCCGTGTATGCTTCCGCGACTTGGCTTACCTTGGACAAATTCCTGGCGTAACAAAAGCTTCTTGGTAAGAATAATTTGCTATTCCGTTGCAATTCGTCGACAGTGCTTCTTGCTGTACGCTAGTACTGCCTACAAAGTGCTTCTTAGACTTGCTTAGAACTAGCAACTTATTCTATTTACACTTATCACTTGTCCGCAAGGACATCATTAACTAGCAAGTGATTTAATCAAACTGCTAGTAAGAGGAGAAACAACAAATGGTTATGACTGACCCAATTGCAGATTTTTTGACACGTATTCGTAACGCTAACCAAGCAAAACACGAAGTGCTTGAAGTTCCTGCATCAAACATCAAAAAAGGTATTGCTACAATCCTTAAAAACGAAGGTTTTGTAAAAAACGTTGAATTCATCGAAGATGACAAACAAGGCATCATCCGCGTATTCTTGAAATACGGACCAAACGGTGAAAAAGTTATCACTAACTTGAAACGCGTTTCAAAACCAGGTCTTCGTGTTTACTCAAAACGTGAAGATATTCCAAAAGTTCTTAACGGACTTGGTATCGCAATCATCTCAACATCAGAAGGTCTTTTGACTGACAAACAAGCTCGTCAAAAGAACGTTGGTGGTGAGGTTATCGCATACGTTTGGTAATCTTTTAGTTTCCAATTTCGTCATGTGCCTGTGTTAGAGTATCTTGACATACTCAAGTATGGTCTGTGTCGCTCTGCCTTGCCACATTTAGAAATTGAAACCTAAAAGCATGATACAAATGCGAGAGGACTGGTTCTTCGTGCGTGTTCAAATCAGATTTACTGATTATTTAGTATCATGTAACCATGCTCATTTAAACACGGGCTATTGTCCGTGTTTAAATGAGCCCCCGTGAAAACTGGTCGCTTGACGGCCTGATAATTTAACAGGAGAATTTAAAAATATGTCACGTATTGGTAATAAAGTAATTACATTGCCTGCTGGTGTTGAGCTTGCTCAAAACAACGGCGTGGTAACTGTAAAAGGACCTAAAGGGGAATTGACTCGTGAATTCCCAACTGCTATTGAAATCCGTGTGGAAGGTACAGAAGTTACTCTTCACCGTCCAAACGATTCAAAAGAAATGAAGACTATTCACGGTACTAGCCGTGCTAACCTCAACAACATGGTTGTTGGTGTTTCGGAAGGCTTCAAAAAAGAACTTGAAATGCGTGGTGTCGGTTACCGTGCTCAATTGGCTGGTAACAAATTGACACTTGCTGTTGGTAAATCACATCCAGATGAAGTGGTTGCACCAGAAGGTATCACATTTGAAGTTCCAACACCAACACAAATCATCGTGTCTGGTATCAACAAAGAAGTTGTTGGTCAAACAGCAGCTTACATCCGTAGCCTTCGTGCTCCTGAGCCATACAAAGGTAAAGGTATCCGCTACGTTGGTGAATTCGTTCGCCGTAAAGAAGGTAAAACCGGTAAATAATAGCTTGCTGAGGTGGCTGAGCCACCTGGCTGACTATTTCTCAAATTGTTTCGCAAGAAACAGAATCATACATTAAGAGGTGAATATTGTGATTTCAAAACCAGATAAAAACAAAATCCGCCAAAAACGCCACCGTCGCGTTCGCGGTAAAATCTCTGGAACTGCTGCTCGCCCACGTTTGAACATTTTCCGTTCTAATACAGGCATCTACGCTCAAGTGATTGATGACGTAGCGGGTGTAACGCTCGCAAGCGCTTCTACTCTTGATAAAGAAGTTTCAAAAGGTACTAAGACAGAACAAGCTGTTGTTGTAGGTAAACTCGTTGCTGAACGCGCGGTAGCTAAAGGTATTTCTGAAGTGGTCTTTGACCGCGGTGGATATCTCTATCACGGACGTGTGAAAGCTTTGGCTGAATCAGCTCGTGAAAACGGATTGAAATTCTAATAGGGAGGACACTAAGAAATGGCATTCAAAGATAACGCAGTTGAAATTGAAGAACGCGTAGTAGCCATCAACCGTGTTACAAAAGTTGTTAAAGGTGGACGTCGTCTTCGTTTTGCAGCTCTTGTGGTTGTTGGTGACCGTAACGGTCGCGTAGGTTTCGGTACTGGTAAAGCTCAAGAAGTACCAGAAGCTATCCGTAAAGCAGTTGAATCTGCTAAGAAAAACATGATTGAAGTACCAATGGTTGGTACAACAATCCCTCACGAAGTTCGCTCAGAATTTGGCGGCGCTCGTGTATTGTTGAAACCTGCTTCAGAAGGTTCAGGGGTTGCTGCGGGTGGTGCAACTCGTGCCGTAATCGAATTGGCAGGTATCGCAGATGTGACTTCTAAGTCACTTGGTTCAAACACACCAATCAACATCGTTCGCGCAACAGTTGAAGGTTTGAAACAATTGAAACGTGCTGAAGAAGTGGCTGCACTTCGTGGCATCTCAGTTTCTGATTTAGCATAAGAAAGGAGATACTCATGGCTCAAATTAAAATCACTTTGACTAAGTCTCCAATCGGTCGCAAACCAGAACAACGTAAAACAGTTGTTGCACTTGGACTTGGTAAATTGAACTCTTCAGTTGTTAAGGAAGATAACCCAGCTATCCTTGGTATGGTTAACGCTATCTCTCACTTGGTAACTGTAGAAGAAGTTAAGTAAAATAACAAATGGCTAAGTCGCATAGAAAATTCTTTGCGACTTCTAGTCAATTTAATAAAATAAGCGAGTTTGTGGACAAAGACTCTTGTATTCCACAGGCGCTAGCATATAAAAGAGGAGAAAATAAGTAATGAAACTTCATGAATTGCAACCTGCTACAGGTTCTCGTAAAGTCCGCAACCGTGTAGGTCGTGGTACATCATCAGGTAACGGTAAAACTTCTGGCCGTGGTCAAAAAGGTCAAAAAGCTCGTAGCGGTGGCGGTGTTCGTCCAGGTTTTGAGGGTGGACAAACTCCATTGTTCCGTCGTCTTCCAAAACGTGGATTTACAAACATCAACGCTAAAGAATACGCAATCGTTAACCTTGATCAATTGAACGCTTTTGAAGATGGTGCTGAAGTAACACCAGTTGTACTTATCGAAGCTGGTATTGTTAAAGCTGAAAAATCAGGTATCAAAATCCTTGGTAACGGCGAATTGACGAAGAAATTGACAGTTAAGGCTGCTAAATTCTCTAAATCAGCTGAAGAAGCAATCACTTCTAAAGGTGGCTCAGTAGAAGTCATCTAAGAGGTGACAGCCTATGTTTTTTAAGCTTTTAAAGGATGCCTTGAAAATAAAATTGGTGCGTAGTAAAATTCTATTTACCATTTTTATCCTTTTGGTTTTCCGAATCGGTACTCATATTACAGTGCCAGGAGTAAATGCAAAAAGTCTTGAAGCCTTGTCAAATGTCCCATTTTTGAACATGTTGAGTCTGGTTTCTGGTAATGCAATGCGAAATTTTTCGGTCTTTGCGCTAGGGGTTAGCCCATATATCACAGCTTCTATCATTGTTCAACTCTTACAAATGGATATCTTACCCAAATTTGTAGAATGGGGAAAACAGGGTGAAGTTGGTCGACGGAAGTTAAATCAAGCGACCCGATACATCTCTTTGGTGTTGGCGTTTGTTCAGTCTATCGGTATCACAGCAGGTTTCAATGCTCTATCAGGCGCAAAATTAACAAATATGCCACTTAACTGGCAAACTTATTTGTTAATTGGTTCCATTTTAACAACTGGTTCAGTTATTGTTACTTGGTTAGGAGAACAAATTTCTGAAAAAGGCTACGGTAATGGGACATCAATGATTATCTTTGCAGGTATCATTTCTTCCCTACCAGGAACTTTTTATGAGATTTACATCGACCGTTTTGTTAATATTGAATCGAGTCGTCTGGGACAATCTGCGATTTTTGTTGCAGCATTGATTGTCTTAATACTTTTTGTAATTTACTTTACAACATTTGTACAACAAGCTGAGTATAAACTACCAATTCAATACACAAAACGTGCTCAAGGTGCGCCTTCTAGTTCTTACTTGCCCCTAAAATTGAATCCAGCAGGAGTTATTCCCGTTATCTTTGCAGGTTCCATTACTGCAGTTCCGACTTCATTGATTCAATATTTTGCAAGTCAGAATAGAAGTGCAGGTTGGTTAATGGCAGTTCAAGAATACTTTGATTATTCAACTGTCAAAGGAATGATTGTTTACGCAAGTTTGATTATCTTGTTTACTTTCTTCTATACATTCGTTCAGGTTAATCCTGAAAAAACTGCAGAAAGTCTACAAAAGAGTGCTGCCTATATCCACGGCGTACGGCCTGGAAATGGGACAGAGCAATTCTTGTCTAAATTACTGAAGCGATTAGCTGCGATTGGCGCACTATTCCTAAGCTTTATCGCCTTGCTACCAATTATTGCACAAAATCTCTTTGGGCTTTCTTCGAATATTGCTTTCTTGGGTACGAGTTTGATCATCTTGATTTCAACAAGTATCGAAGGTATTAAGCAGTTGGAAGGCTACCTTCTAAAGAGAAAATATGTAGGTTTCTTGGAAATTACAGAATAGAATATAGGTTGACCTCGTCAACCTTCTATTTTGTTTTTAGATAAGTTTGTCAATGTTGGCAAATTTATGTGAAAACAAAATAAGGAGTTTGTCATGAATCTTTTAATTATGGGTTTACCAGGTGCTGGTAAGGGGACACAGGCAGCTAAGATTGTAGAGAAATTTAATGTTGCTCATATTTCTACTGGCGATATGTTCCGCGCAGCGATGGCTAATCAGACTGAGATGGGGGTTTTGGCTAAGTCTTATATTGACAAGGGCGATTTAGTACCAGATGAAGTTACTAATGGCATTGTCAAAGAGCGCTTGGTTCAAGATGATATTAAAGAAAAAGGTTTCTTGTTGGACGGTTACCCACGTACTATCGAACAAGCCCATGCACTAGATGCAAACTTGGCGGATTTGGGTATTGAATTGCAAGGAGTAATCAACATTGATATTGATCCATCAAAATTGATTGAGCGTCTAAGTGGCCGCATCATTCATAAGGAAACAGGTGAAACCTTCCACAAGGTATTCAATCCACCAGTTGGGGATTACAAAGAGGAAGATTTCTACCAACGTGAAGATGATAAGCCAGAATCTGTTAAACGCCGTTTAGAAGTAAACATTGCACAAGGTCAACCGATTATCGAACACTATCGTGCCAAAGGATTGGTGCATGATATTGAAGGAGACCAAGACATCGAACTTGTTTTCAAAGCAATTGATACTGTGCTATCAAAATTGCAATAAACTTAATAGATTTGGCTTGCATTTTTCCACCAAAAGTGATAAAATAGCCTAGTCTGACTTATAATTGTTACCTCTGTGTTCAGAGGGCATCAAATCGATATTTAGAGAGGGGTTACTTTTGCATGGCAAAAGAAGATGTGATTGAAATTGAAGGCAAAGTAGTTGATACAATGCCAAATGCTATGTTTACTGTTGAGTTGGAAAATGGACACCAAGTCCTTGCAACTGTTTCTGGTAAAATCCGTAAGAACTACATTCGTATTTTGGTCGGTGACCGCGTAACTGTTGAGCTTAGTCCATACGACTTGACACGTGGACGTATCACATACCGCTTTAAATAGTCGAAATACTTGGAGGGATTAGACATGAAAGTAAGACCATCGGTCAAACCAATTTGCGAATACTGCAAAGTCATTCGTCGTAATGGTCGTGTTATGGTGATTTGCCCAGCAAACCCTAAACACAAGCAACGTCAAGGTTAAGAAATAGAAAGGAGAAAACATGGCTCGTATTGCTGGAGTTGACATTCCAAATGACAAACGTGTAGTTATTTCATTGACTTATGTTTACGGTATCGGTCTCGCAACTTCTAAGAAAATTCTTGCTGCTGCAGGTATTTCAGAAGATGTTCGCGTAAAAGACTTGACACCTGATCAAGAAGACGCTATTCGTCGCGAAGTTGATGCAATCAAAGTTGAAGGTGACCTTCGTCGTGAAGTTAACTTGAACATCAAACGTTTGATGGAAATCGGTTCATACCGTGGTATCCGTCACCGTCGTGGACTTCCTGTCCGTGGACAAAACACTAAAAACAATGCCCGCACTCGTAAAGGTAAAGCTGTTGCGATCGCAGGTAAGAAAAAATAAAATAGGAGGTAGAAAAATTGGCTAAACCAACACGTAAACGTCGTGTGAAAAAGAATATCGAATCTGGTATTGCTCATATTCACGCAACATTTAATAACACTATTGTTATGATTACTGATGTGCATGGTAACGCTCTTGCTTGGTCATCAGCTGGCGCTCTTGGTTTCAAAGGTTCTCGTAAATCTACACCATTTGCTGCTCAAATGGCTGCCGAAGCTGCTGCTAAATCTGCACAAGAACACGGTCTTAAAACAGTTGAAGTTACCGTTAAAGGCCCAGGTTCAGGTCGTGAGTCTGCTATCCGCGCTCTTGCTGCCGCTGGTCTTGAAGTAACAGCAATTCGTGATGTGACTCCTGTACCACACAATGGTGCTCGTCCTCCAAAACGTCGCCGTGTATAATCATACATACCATACACAGCTTTTCGTTTAAGAGGGAGTAAGAAATGATTGAGTTTGAAAAACCAACAATAACAAAAATTGATGAAAAAAAAGATTACGGCAGATTTGTCATCGAACCGCTAGAACGTGGTTATGGAACAACTCTTGGTAACTCTCTTCGTCGTGTACTTCTTGCTTCACTTCCAGGTGCTGCAGTAACATCAATTAAAATTGATGGCGTACTCCACGAATTCGACACAGTTCCAGGTGTCCGTGAAGATGTTATGCAAATTATTCTTAGCATCAAAGGCATTGCTGTAAAATCTTATGTCGAAGACGAAAAGAGGATTGAACTTGATGTAGTAGGTCCAGCTGAAGTAACAGCAGGGGACATTCTTACTGACAGTGACATTGAAATTATAAACCCAGATCATTATCTTTTCACTATTGCTGAAGGCGCAAGCTTTAGAGCTACCTTGACCGTCAATTCAGGTCGTGGTTATGTGCCAGCTGAAGGTAATAAAAAAGATGATGCACCAGTGGGAACACTTGCGGTGGATTCAATCTATACGCCAGTGACAAAAGTCAACTATCAGGTTGAACCAGCTCGCGTTGGTAGCAATGATGGATTTGACAAATTAACACTTGAAATCAATACAAATGGTACAATTATTCCAGAAGATGCTTTAGGTCTTTCAGCTCGTATTTTGATGGAGCACCTTGGTCTATTTACAGATTTGACTGAAGTTGCTAAATCTGCAGAAGTAATGAAGGAAACTGAAGTAACGTCTGACGACCGTATGCTCGATCGTACGATTGAGGAATTGGACCTATCTGTTCGCTCATACAACTGTTTAAAACGTGCAGGCATCAATACTGTATTTGATTTGACAGAAAAAACTGAGCCAGAAATGATGAAAGTGCGCAATCTTGGTCGTAAGAGTCTTGAAGAAGTCAAGGTTAAATTGGCTGACTTAGGTCTGGGATTGAAGAAAGATAAATAATATAGGAGGAAATCATGGCATACCGTAAACTAGGACGCACTAGCTCACAACGTAAAGCAATGTTGCGCGATTTGACAACTGACCTTTTGATCAACGAATCAATCGTTACAACTGAAGCTCGTGCTAAAGAAATCCGTAAAACAGTTGAAAAAATGATCACACTTGGTAAACGTGGTGACTTGCACGCACGTCGTCAAGCTGCTGCATTCGTTCGTAACGAAATCGCATCTGAAAACTATGATGAGGCTACTGACAAGTACACAGCTACTACTGTACTTCAAAAATTGTTCTCAGAAATCGCGCCTCGCTATGCAGAACGCAATGGTGGATATACTCGTATCCTCAAAACTGAACCACGTCGTGGTGATGCTGCCCCAATGGCAATTATCGAACTTGTATAAGATCATCAATTTTGTTGAGTGTTATGATGATGGGATTTGTTTCAAATCTTTAGTCTAGCTCTGGTCTGCCGCTGGGTTCATCCCAGCGGTAACACTCATCATATTGATTGGACGCTTGTTTACGAAATTACTCTAGGTTAGAGTAATTTCGTAAGCAGGCGTTTTAATTTTGCATAAAATTTGATATACTTTAAAGAATGAATGGAGGATAAATGGCTGAAATTACTAACTTCTTTAAAGATTATTATCTTTCGAAAATACAGGATAAACCAGAAATATTTATTGGAATTGAACTTGAATATCCAATAGTGAATAAAAGTGGAGGACCCACCTCTATAAAAGTAGCCAAAGATTTACTCGTACATCTTGCAAAGAATATGGATTTTTACGTAAGAAAGTTGAATGAAACTGGCAATCCTATAGAGATTGTCAATGATGATGGCGATCTTATCCTATTCGAAGTAACCTATAACACGCTAGAATTGGCGTTTGCAAAGGCAAAATGTATTCACGATGTAGCCAAGCGCTTTGAATTATATCTACAAGAAATACAGGGGTTCTTGGCTTTATATGATCATGAATTGCAGGGAGTGGGAATAAATCCTAGTTGGCAGTTAAATGACCACAGACCAGTAACTACAGATCGTTATAAGATGCTTATGGCTTATTTAAGATTGGCTGAAAACTACCCTCATATGCATCCCTATGTGGATTATGCGGGTTTTATTTGCGGCAACCAGGTTCAATTTGATGTATCACGTGAAAACTATCTACGGGTTATAAATGCATTTAATAAGATTGAAGCTGTCAAGGCCTTCCTTTTTGCGAATTCTGAATTTGCTGAGCGTGAAGATTGGACAATAAGTCGAGATTATTTTTGGGAATCCTCTATGCATGGTTTGATAGAGGATAATGTCGGGGTATATCCAGAGGATTTCAGTACAGAAACGGATTACCTTGAGTTTCAGAAAAAAACGGCCATCTTCTATATTGAACGTGATGGAAAATGTTATTACTTCCCTCCTATCACTGCAAAAGATTTTCTAAGAAGGAAAAAAATAACTGCTATGACTACCTCTGGTCAGTCGCACAAAATTGTTCCAACCGCTAACGATTTGAAAACACATCGTTCTTATCATTATCAGGAATTGACCAAAAGAGGCACAATTGAATTCAGAAGTATCTGTACACAACCATTTGATAAGACATTTGCACCGATTGCCTTTCAATTAGGGTTGCTTGTAAATTTAGAAAAATTTGAAAAAATACTAGAAGAAACAGATTTCTTTGACTATTTTGGAAGAGATTACAAGCATCTTCGTAAACAATTCTCAGTAAAACACCTTACGAAAATAGAACGAGAAATCGTAGGGCAATTATCCAGAGAACTAGTGACTTGTGCGACAGAAGGTCTGAAAGCCAGAGGTATGGATGAAGAAAAATACTTATTATCTTTACAGGATAATAACTGATAATCTTTTTAGGTTATCAGTTTTCATTTTATTTCATAAAAAAAATCTACAAAAAGAGTTGACAAGGTCAAATGAAGATGATAGAATGATTAAGTTGTCAAATCTGAAGCGACACAGCACGAAAAAAGAAATTAAAAAAAGTTTCAAAAAAGTGTTGACAATCAGTTGAAGAAATGATAAACTAAGATAGTTGTCGCGAGAGCGGCGAACAAGACCTTTGAAAATTAAAGAAGACGAACCAAACGTGCAGGGTGATTTATCTTATTGATAAATCGTCAATGAACAAAAACAATAAAACGGAAAGCTAGCAATAGCTTGAGTTTGAATCAAAACTTTTTATGAGAGTTTGATCCTGGCTCAGGACGAACGCTGGCGGCGTGCCTAATACATGCAAGTGGAACGCACTTATCTCACCGGAGCTTGCTCCACCGAGATAAGTGAGTCGCGAACGGGTGAGTAACGCGTAGGTAACCTGCCTCATAGCGGGGGATAACTATTGGAAACGATAGCTAATACCGCATAACAGTATTTACTGCATGGTAGATACTTGAAAGGAGCAATTGCTTCACTATGAGATGGACCTGCGTTGTATTAGCTAGTTGGTGGGGTAACGGCTCACCAAGGCATCGATACATAGCCGACCTGAGAGGGTGATCGGCCACACTGGGACTGAGACACGGCCCAGACTCCTACGGGA